>JAYUXQ010001126.1:0-7214 GCA_043752905.1 Nannocystis sp.
CGGGTCTGTGGGGCAAGCTGGCTCGCGGCCTCTTCGAGTTCGACGCGCCGCTCACCGCCGACCTGCTGCCGCTCTTGCCGGACCCGGCGACCTGGGGCCGCCGCAAGCTCCGCCGGCCGCCGCCGGGCGCACCCGCTGGCGCGGTCGCGGAGGTCGAGACCCTGGAGATTGACGTGCAGGAGGATGCGCCGTCGGAGGCCGTCGACGGCGAGCGGGCCGCCCTCGTCGTCGTCCACGGTCACGCTCCCGGCGAGCGCTTCGACCTGCGCTGCCGCGACCTCGACGGCGCCCACATCGACGAGCTCCATCGCCTCCACCGATACGATGGCCTGACCGGCCTCCACCACGAGCGGTACCTTCGTCACCGTCTTCGCAGCGAGGTGAGCCACGCGCGTCGACATGCCAGTCCGCTCGCGCTGGTCCTCCTCGACCTCGCACCGCGGACCGCCCACGGCGCCGCGCTCACCGGTCTGGCGCACGACCTCATGCTCCGCGAGGTCGCGCGGGCTGTCCGTCGCATGACCCGCGACGACGAGATCCTCGGCCACCACGGGCCCCGTCAGCTCGCGCTCGTGCTCCCCGGCCACGACCTCCAGGCCGCGACCACGCGGGCCGAAGCCCTCCGCGACGCGGTCGCCGCTGCGCCGCTCGCGATCGACGGCCAGCGCGTGATGATCGAACCGAGGATCGGGCTCGCCATGCTCGCCCGCGACACGCTCATCCATGACGACCTGCTTCGCGCCGCCCTCGCCGCACTCCCCGCGCCCGCCTGACAGGCGGCCGTGAGCGTGGACCGCAGCCTGCCAGGTCCCACGCCGGGCTACGCGCAGATGCTGGGGCCCTCGCCGACGGTGAAGAACCAACGGTCTCACTGGCGGACAGAAACGTCTCCGGGCAGGTCACGCAGACCATGCCGGGTATTCGGCCCGCGGTCAGGCGGAGGTGTAGGGGACGGCGCCGAGGCGGCCGAGCTCGGCCTGGATCTCGTCGCGCTCGACGTGGTCGAGGATGGCGATGACGTCGCCCGGGCGGGCCCAGGCGAGGCCCTCGTGGAGCACCGCCATCTCCGTCGCGACGTCGCGGATGACGGCGGTCGGCGTGCCGAGGGCGGTCAGGGTCTCGCGCATCAATGCGGGTACTTCGCCGAGCTGGCGGCCGCGCAGGTAATGCTCGAGGTCGCGGAGGCGGACCTCGGTCGGGTTCATCTCGTGGATCGCGCGCGCGGCCTCGTGGATGTCCTCGTCGCGGCGGTCGCCGGCCATGCCGGTGGCGACCATCAAGCGATGTTGTCCGCGCAGCGCGGCGAGCAAGGGGGCGAGGCTGCGGATGCCTGCCGGGTTGTGGGCGAAGTCGAGGAACACCAGGACCTCGCCGACGCGCGCCACGTTGGCGCGGCCGGGGTTGTCGGTCGAGGAGGAGGTGAAGGCGCGCAGGCCGTCGGCGATCGCGGTGGCGGTGACGCCGAGGGCGTGCGCGGCGGCGGCGGCGGCGAGGCCGTTGGCGACGTTGTAAGGGGCGGCACCGCCGAAGCAAAACGGCAGCTCGCGGACCGAGACGAGCGGCTCCTCGTGCTCGCCGCGGGCGTGCGTGATCATGCCGTCCGCGGCGACGAACCATGCCTCGCCGCCGGTGGCCCGATGCGCGACGAGCGTCGGGTTGTCGGGGCGCAGCGCGAACCACACGATCGGGGCGGCGAAGGTGTGGCCGGAGTCGACGAGGTCGACCAGCGGGGGGCTGTCGGCGCCGAGGATGACGCGACCGCTGGCGGAGACGACCGAGCCGACGACCGCCTTGACGCGCGCCATCGTGATGAGGTCGTGGATGCCGTAGTCGCCCATGTGGTCGGGGCTGATGTTGGTGACGATCGCGGCGTCGCAGCGGTCGATCGCCAGGCCGCGACGTAGGATGCCCCCGCGCGCGACCTCGAGGACGCCGAAGTCGACGCTGGGGTGGCGCAGCACCGTGCGCGCGGCGCCAGGGCCGGTCCAGTCGCCGGCCTCGATCATGCGCTCGTCGACCGACATGCCGTCGGTGGAGGTGTTGCCGGGCACGTGGCCGGCGACGCGGGCGATGCGGGCGAGCACGCGGGCGGTGGTGGTCTTGCCGTTGGTGCCGGTGATCAGCGCGATGGGGATTCGACGTAAGCTGTCCCAGGGGACAGATTCGAGCGAGGGGACGTGATCGATCGGCCAGGTCAGGCCGTGGCGGCCGTGGCCGACCGAGACGCGCTCCTCGTCGAGGAGGATCGGCAGGCCGCGGGCGGCCGCGGCTTCGCGTAACGCGTCGAGGGCCGGGTCACGCACGCGGGCGAGGTCGTCTCGCCAGTCCTCGAGCTCGTCGGCGGGGTCGGGGAGCGGCTCGCCCTCGGCGGCGCGGGTGGCCGCGGACACGGCCCAGTCATTGATATCGGTGGCGAGCAGCAGGGCCTCCTCCGGGGCGGCGAAGACGAGGTCGGCGTGGGCCAGGCCGTCGGGGCCGGCGTATCGGCGGACGGCGATGTTTGTCGGCCAGCCGATGGCGGTGAGGGCGGAGGACACGGCGGTGCGCCACGCGGAGATCAGGGTCACGGGGTCCTCGCCGGGCTCGAAGGCGACCTCGGCGATCGCGGCCGGGCCGGCGAGGTGAAAGTTCGGACCGGTGAGTCGGCGGGAGTCGAGGCGGCGCATGGTGAGTCGAGGCGATGGTTTCGCGTGGATCTTTTCTCTTTTTTCTTAAAAAGAGATCAGTCGGAGGTCTCTTGCGGACGGGCGAGCCGGACGCCGCGAGCATCGTGCACGAAACCCTCGGCCGCGAGCGTGCCCGGGTCGTGGGATTCGACGGGGGTGGGGGCGGGGTCGGGGTCGGCGCGGAGCAGCGGCGCGGAGGGCGGGCGCGGCAGCGGGTTCGCGGGGACCGAGGATTGCGGGGTGCGGGTCGCGGGGGCGAGGCTGCCGACCTGGGAGGGGCCCCTGGTGCGCGCGGGGCCCGGGGCGGTCTGCTCGCGGAAGCGGACGATCTGCTGCCAGCAGCGGGTGACGTTGTCGCCGAAGATCACCAGCAGGTCGCCGGGGGAGCAGGCGGCGAGGCTGGTGTCGACGCTCTGGGGCTCGCTCAAGGGGCCGGTGATGCGTTCACGCTCGACGCCCTGGAGGCGCAGCTCGTCGGCGATCAGCCGGGGGACCTCGCCGGGGGCCCGGCCGCGCAGGCCGTCGTCCTCACGCAGGATGAAATTATTAAAGGCACCCGCGGCGGCGCGGGCGATCTCCCGGATGTCCTCGTCGCGGCGGTCGCCGGGGGCCGCGATCACGCAGGTGCGCTTGCCCTTGATGTCGAGGCGGAGGGCCAGCGCGGCCATCGCTCGCACGGCGGCGGGGTTGTGGCCGTAGTCGAGGATGACCTTGAAGGGCAGCTCGTCGTGGACGTTGAGGCGGCCGGGGGCCTGGGAGAAGGTGGTGTCGAAGGTGCGCAGGCCCTGGCGGATGTTCTCGATCTTGACGCCCATCGCGTAGGTCATCAGCGCGGCGAACATGGCGTTGGAGACGTTGTGGATCGCCTTGCCCTCGAGGGTCGCGGGGATCACGTGGGTGCACAGCAGCGGCAGGTGCGTGCCGCGGTCGTAGATCGTGATCATGTCGCCGTTGATGCCCTCCTCGAGGACGGCAGCGAGGCCGCCGGCGCGGATGTGCTTGCGCACGAGGTCGTGCCGCGGGTTCATCGTCACGTAGCCGATGCGGGCGGCCTCGGTGTAGTCGGCCATGCGCAGGCAATAATCGTCGTCGGCGTTGAGGATCGCGCAGTCGCGGGCGACCTCGACGACGATGCGCTTGAGCTCGGCGAGCTGCTCGAGGGTGTCGATGCCGCCGAGGCCGAGGTGGTCGGGGCTGATGTTGAGCACGGCGCCGACGTTGCAGAAGCGATAACCCATGCCGGCGCGCAGCAGCCCGCCGCGGGCCGTCTCGAGCACGGCGAGGTCGACGGTGGGGTCGCGCAGGACCATCCTGGCGGAGACCGGGCCGGTCATGTCGCCGACGACGGTGCGCTCGGCGTCGATGTAGACGCCGTCGGTGGTGCACAGGCCGACGGTGGCGCCGGTCATCTTGTGGATGTGGGCGACCATGCGGGCGACGGTGGTCTTGCCGTTGGTGCCTGTCACGGCGGCGATGGGGATCTGCGAGGGGGTGCCGGGCGGGAACAGCATGTCCATGACCGGGCCGGCGGGGTCGCGCGGGGTGCCCTCGGTCGGGGCGAGGTGCATGCGAAAGCCGGGCGCGGCGTTGACCTCGCAGATGGCGCCACCGACCTCGCGATACGAGCGCGAGATATCGGGGGTGATGAAGTCGATGCCGGCAATGTCGAGGCCGATCGCGTTCGCGGCGCGGACGGCCATCTCGCGGTTGTCGGGGTGGGTCTCGTCGGTGAGGTCGATCGCGGTGCCGCCGGTGCCGAGGTTGCCGGTCGACCGCAGATAGACCGCCTCGCCGGCGGGCGGGATGGACTCGGGGGTGTAGCCGCGCAGCTCGAGCAGGCGGCGGGCCTGGTGATCGAGCTCGATGCGGGTGAGCACTTTTTCGTGGCCGATGCCGCGGCGCGGGTCGGCGTTCACCTGCTCGACCAGCCGCGTGATCGTCCGCTCGCCGTCGCCGACGACGTGACCGGGCACGCGTTTGGCCACGGCGATGACGCGGCCGCCGATGACGAGGATGCGGTGGTCGTGGCCGGGGATGTGGGTCTCGACGATGATCGCGCTGGCGTGCTCCCTGGCCTTCTCGAAGGCGATGCGCACGGTCTCCGGGGTTCGCAGGTCGGTGGTGACGCCGTGGCCGTGGTTGGCGTCGAGCGGCTTGACGACGACGGGATGGCCGAGGCGCTCGGCGGCCGTGATGGCGGCGTCGGCGGTGCGCACGACCTTTTGTCGCGGGACGGGGAGGCCGAGGTCGGCGAGGATCGTGTTGGTCTCCTGCTTGTTGGACGCGATCTCGACCGCGATCTGTCGGGTCTCGGAGGTGACGGTGGCACGGATGCGCTTTTGATAGCGACCGTGGCCGAACTGCACGAGAGAATGCTCGTTGAGGCGGAGCCACGGGATGTCGCGCTTCTCGGCGGCGCGCACGAGGGAGGCGGTCGAGGGCCCGAACTGGTGGCGCTGGGCGAAGCCGATCAGCTCGTCGAGGCGCTCGCGGAAGTCGAAGCCGTCGGGCATCCGCGCGCGGCTCGAGTAGTCGGCGGGCAGCAGCGCGTGCAGCAGGTCGAGCGCGAGCTTGCCGGCCTCCTCGCCGACGCGCTCCTCCTCGTACTCGTAGACGACGAAATACTGGCCATGCGCAGCGGATCTGCGGGTCTTGCCGAAGGTCACCTTGGCGCCGGTCAGCACCTGGATCTCGATGGCGACGTGCTCGAGCACGTGGCCGAGCCAGGTGCCCTCGCCCTCGCGCAGGCGGCGGACAAAGCCTCCCTCGCTGCCATGCGAGCAGGCGTGTGACTGGAGGCTCGGGATCGCCGCGAGCAGGGCGTCGACGAAGCCGGAGATCTTGGCGGAGGGGTGACGTTCCAGCTCACCGAGATCCAGGTTGAGTCGGATGACCGGGAAGTGGGCGTAGAGGTTGGGACCGCGATAGATGCGACGCTCGAGGATCTGCATGAGGATTTTCCGTCAGTCGGGGTCGTCGGCGGTGCTCGCTCGCGGGAGGATATGGCGCGGGGTTCGTCGCAGGCAAATTCACGGGTCGATGCGGGCCTGACGCCGATGACGCCGATGACCGAGGCCGCCTGCCCGAAGATGGCGCCGGGGCGCACGCGGATGTTCGAGGGTCATCTGGCGTGGCCGATCGCGCTGTGATCAGGCGAGCTCGAGCAGGCGTTGCAGCTGCGGCCGGCGGTACACGGCGCCGCCGGTGAGGACGCGCAGGTTGGGCTCGATCTGCGCCTCGCCTGCGCCGTGGGTGTGGCCGCACAGGACGGTCAGCGTGCGGTGCGGGTGGGTGATCGCGAGGTCGCGCAGGACCTCGCCGACGGCGGCGCAGCTGAAGTAGGGCAGCCACTTCGCGTCGGAGAGCTGGCCCTCGTGCCAGCAGGCGGCGGCGAAGGGCGGGACGTGGGTGACGACGAGGACGTGCTGGTGGGACGCGAGGGCGGACTGCAATGATCTGCGGCAGCGGGCGGCCTCGTCGTCGCCGAGGGCGCGGAGCTTGGCGTGTAACGAGAGGCGGTCGGTGGTGCGCAGGAGCCCGGGTGTGGCGCGGACGAGGGGGTCGAGGGTGGCGACGAGGTCCTCGATGTGGATGAAGTCGTTGAGGACGACGGGGGTATGTTGGGGGTCGCCGAGGCGGGCGTCGGCCCAGCCGTCGACGCCGACCATGGCTGTCTCTTCGGACAGGGCGACGACGCCGTGGGCGGGGAGCCAGCGCAGGCGGGTCTTGCGGGCGCCGAGCTCGGCGACGGCCTGGCGGACCGCGGCGATCGAGCTGCCGTAATAGTCATGGTTGCCGAGCACGAAGTAGATCGGGCAGGCGATCTCCTGGGCGAGCAGGCGCAGGTGGTGCTCGAGCAGCTCGGCGTGCGAGAGGTCCCCGCTGAGGACGACGATGTCCGGGTGGTCGGTGGCGAGCGTGGCCGCGAAGGCGAGCACCTGCGGGTCGGCGAGGAAGTCGAGGTGAATATCGGTGGCCCAGGCGACGCGCACGGCGGCAAGATAGCGTCCGTGGGTCATTGCGTCGAGGTGGCGAGCGCGGCGGCCTCGGCCGGGGTAGCCGCGCAGCGAAAGCCGTAGTGGTGATACGGGCGATTTCTTGGATAATGCGCGCGGCGGTGGATCGCGGTCGCGTACGCGGCCTCCCAGTACCATGAGCCGCCGCGCACGATCTTCTCGTGGTGGTGGGGACAGGGCTCGGCGCCGTCGCAGGGGCCGCGGGGGTCGGGGCCGGCGCAGGCGGTGCCGCAGCGGGCGTAGCTCGGGCTGTACCAGTCGGCGACCCACTCCCACGCGTTGCCGGACATGTCGTGGAGGCCATATGCGCCGGGCGGTCGGGCGCCGACCTCGAAGGTGCGGCCCTTGTCCGGGCGGTCGCCCTGCTTGCGCACGCCGCAGCTGCGCCGGCCGTTTTCTTTGATGATGGCGCGCTGGCAATTCGCGGGTGCGTCACCCCACGGGTGCAGGGCGCCGTCGGGGCCGCGGGCGGCCTTCTCCCACTGCGCCTCGGTCGGCAAATGTTTGCCCTGAGCGGCACAGTAGGCGACCG
>JAYUXQ010001127.1:0-7208 GCA_043752905.1 Nannocystis sp.
AGCCACAGCGCGGCGCGGCGATCGAGGCCCTGCTCGGAGAGGCCGAGCGCGAGCATGAAGCCGCCCATGAACAGGAAGATCAGCGGGCTGGCGATCGGCGCGAGCGCGTCGGCGGCCGAGGTCACGCCCATCACCACCGCGAGCGAGGGCGCGAGCAACGCGGCCGCGCTGAGTGGGATCGCCTCGGTGACCCACAGCAGCACCGTCAACGTCGTGATCGCCGCCATCGCGTGGGCCTGCGGCGTGAGGCCCATCGGCAGCGCGAGCATGACGACGAAGGCCAGCGGCGCGAGCACTTGTCCAATTCGGCGGCGCTTCGCCTCGAACCTGGCCTCGCCCGCGGTCGTCGCCTCGCTCACGCCGCGGCAGCATCGCCGCGATCGCGCCCGACGTCAACGCGTGGGGATCCAGCGCAGCAGCACCAGGGCCGGGATGCAGACCACGCTGGCGAGGGCGAAGTACACGATCGGTCCCTGCGCCTCGTAGACCCAGCCGCTGTAAGTGCCGGTGACCAGCTGCGAGAACGCGAAGATCGCGGTGCCGAAGGCGAAGTGCGCCGCCTTGTGGTCCGGGTGACAGCGCCGCATCAGGAACACGGTCTGGGCGGCGACCGCCATGCCACCACACACCTGCTCGATGATCAGGATGATCGTGATCGTCGTCAGCGAGGGCGCCATCCAGGCCGTGTAGAAGAACGGCGCGTCGGCGAGGGCGCCGGCCACGGCCATCGGCAGGCGTGGCGCGGCGAGCAGCATGTACAGCGGCTCGGTCGCGGCCATCAAAATCGTGATCGGGACGATCGCCCGCGCGAGCGAGGTCCGGGCGATCCACGCGCCGCCGAGCATCGCACCGACGATGCTGGCGATGGTCCCGAAGCCGTTGATCACGCCGCGTTCTGCGGTCGTCACGCCGAGGTCACGCAGCAGCACCTTCGACATGTTGAACATCAGGGCGTCGCCGAGCTTGTAGGTCAGCAGGAACAACACCACGAACACCGCACGGTCCTGGCGCAGGAAGCTGCGATACGCCTCCTTGATGTGCGCGCCCTTCTCGGCGCCGGTCCGCCCCGGCGCGGCCGCCCGCGCCCGCTCCCGCTCGCTCGCACCGCGCGGCAACATCAGGCGATGCACGACCGACAGCCCGACCATCAGCGCCGCCGCGACGCCGAAGCCGAGCAGCCAGCTCTGGCGCCCGCCGAGGTACACGAGGCCGGCGTTGCCGACCAGCATCGCCGCGCGATAGGCCGCGATGCGAACGCCCGTGTAGCGGGCCTGGCTCGGCTTATCGAGGGCGTCCATGTAGTAGCCGTCGCAGGCGATGTCGTGCGTGGCCGAGACGACCCCGATCGCTATCAGCGTCAGCCAGACGTACGTCGTATCCTTGTCACCTGCCTGAAGGGACAGGTCATGCGCGAGCACGGCGAGCAATCCCATGAGTCCGCCGAGCACCGCCTGGGTCGAGATCATCCAGCGGCGCAGGGTCCCGAACAGGTCGACGATCGGGCTCCACACGAACTTGAGCGTGTTCGTGAGGTGTAGCGCCGAGGTGTAGCCGACCTGCGAGGGCGGGAGCCCGGCGGCGGTGAAGAACTCGGCCGCGACCTGATGCAGCACCGACCACGGCAGGCCCTCGGCGAAGTAGGTCGAGCTGGTCCACGCGATCGTCGTCGCGCTGCGCGCCGGCGCGGTCTCCGGCGCGGTCTCCGGCGCGAGCACCGGGGGCGTACTCCCGTCCTGTGCCGGCACGATCGGTGCGGCCACGGGCGGCGTCGGCTGCGTCGGGTCGGCGGTCACGGCGGGCGAGAGTACACCCGTGATCGATCACGCCAAGTTCTTGCCGTGGCGGGCGCCTCGCCGGGGTTGCCAGGGGCCCGCGAGGGACATGTGGCGGGAATAGGCGGCGCGGACCCGCGGTTGTCGCGGGTATGACTGGCAACACGATCCGCATCCAGAGGTTACGCTCGCCGCAGGCCCTGCTCGCCTTCCTGGGCCTGACGGTGGTCGGTGCCGGCGCCGCCGCGATCGGCCACATCGGCAGCGCCGAGGCGGCGGGCGAGACGCTGTGGCGGGAGGGCACCGGCGCCCCGGTGGTCACCGACAACTACGAGCCGCGTCGCAGCCTCGCGCCGTTAATTAAAGAGATCAGCGCGACCGTCGTCAACGTGCGCGTCGCCGGAAAGACTCGCCCGCAGGTCGACCTCGACGGCATCGACCCGCGCATGCTGCCCTTCCTCGACATGGGCCCGCAGCAGAAGCAGGGCATCGGCTCCGGCGTGATCCTCAGTGGCGACGGCCTCGTCGTCACCAACCATCACGTCGTCGACGGCGCCGAGAAGCTCGAGGTCAAGCTCGCCGACGGCCGCATGTTCAATGCCAAGGTGCTCGGCTCGGACCCCCTGACCGACATCGCCCTGATCCAGCTCGAGGGCGCGAAGGGCCTCAAGGCGGCGACCCTGGGCGCGAGCGCGACGATGTCGGTCGGCGACTGGGTGCTGGCGATCGGCTCGCCGATGGGGCTCGAGCAGACGGCGACCACCGGCATCGTCTCGGCCAAGGGCCGCGGCAGCCTCGGCCTCTACGCCAACAGTTACATCGACTTCCTGCAGACCGACGCCGCGATCGCCCCGGGCTCGAGCGGCGGCCCGCTGTTCAACATGAACGGCGAGGTCATCGGCATCAACACGGCGGTCGGCGCGATGGGTCGCGGCCCCGGCTTCGCGGTCCCGATCGATCAGGCCAAGCAGGTCATCCCGCAGCTCAAGCACAGCGGCAAGGTCGTGCGCGGCTGGCTCGGCATCAGCGGCCGTGACATCGAGCCCGCGGTCGGCCGGACCCCGGAGACCGGCGCGGTGATCGGCGAGGTCATGCCCGGCACGCCGGCTGCGAAGGCCGGGCTGCAAAACGGCGACCGCATCGTCGGCGTCGACGGCCACGATGTCGCCAGCTTCGGCGACCTGCGCGGCCGCATCGCCGAGGCCAAGCCCGGCACCGAGGCGACCCTGCGGGTCGTCCGCAAGGACCGCCCACTGACCCTCAAGGCGACCGTCGGCAAGCTCCCCGGCGACGACGAGCTGCGCAAGATGAGCCAGCGTGAGGGCCGCGGCGGCAGGGGTGGAGCGGGCGAGCTGTTCCCGGACGGCCAGCCGCGCCTCGGCGTCGAGGTCGAGCCCGGTGCGGACGGTCTCCAGGTCCGCAGTGTGCGTGCCGGCTCGCTGGCCGACGAGCTGGGCCTCAAGCCCGGGGACCAGCTGCAGACGATCAACGGCGAGGCGATCCGCAGCACCGCCGATGTCGCCGCGGCGCTGGGCAAGGACAGCGGCCGCGTCGAGGTCGAGGTCAAGCGCGGGAGCGCGAGTCACTCGGCGGTCATCGAACGCCGCTGACCACTCGACGATCGGGCCATGCGCCGGGGCTCCGCACGCCCCCGTATGCGTGGGGGCCCGCGATGGGCTTGCGTTCGGACGGAGTTTGCCGCGATGGGGACACTCCATGGACAGCTGTCCGGTCCCCCGTTCGTTCGCCGCTCGTTTCATGCTCCTGTCTGTCTTCGCGGCCTGCGCCCCGGAGGAGGGGCTGGTCGACGGGCTGTACGCGCCAGCGGAGTGGGAGCGCATCCAGACGCTGTCGCCGCTGCCGGACCCGCCGAAGGACCCGACCAACAATCGGCAAGGCGCTCGACGCCTACATGCGCCTGCTGATCAGCCGTGACGCGCCCTTCGATCGCTACGCCGCCGGCGACATGACGGCGATCGACGCCTCGGCCAAGCGCGGGCTCAAGCTGTTCATCGGCAAGGCCGCCTGCGTCGAGTGCCACGACGGCCCACACTTCGACGACAGCGACGACAACTTCCGCGTCAACGGCCTGCGCCCCGAGGGCTCGCAGGTGGTCCCGGAGGAGACCGGCCGCCAGTTCGTCATCGACTACATCCTCGCCAACCCGATCCCCGCGTACGACCGTCATCGCGGCGCCCTCGGCGGCCGACCCGCGCACTCGAGCGCGAGCACCTCGTGCACGCGACCGAACCCCCGCCCGCGCCGCGTCCCCGAGCACGAGGACCAGCGTCCCCAGCGACCGCGGCCGGCCGAAGTGTCGCGCCAGCACGGCCAGCACGGACGCGCCTCGCAGCGGACGCGACAGCGGGACGGTGCCGTTGACGAGGACGTCCGGCGGCAGCTCACCGACGACGAAGCGTGGGATCTCCGCGCGCTCGGGGTCCTCGTGCAGCGCCGACAGGGCCGCGAGCAGCTCGGCCTCGCCGAGCCCGTCGTCGAGGATGATCAGCAGCGGGCGCAGGTGGCTCGACAGGCGCAACAACTCCGTGACGTCGGCCGCCGGGAGGACCGGGATCCCGGCGCCGGTCAGCAACGCGAACAGCCCCTCGACGACGCAGGGGTCGTCGCTGACCACGAGGGCCGGGCCCCGGACGGGGGTGCGTGGCTTGCTCGCGGCCAGGGCCCCGGACGCTCGCGCAGGCGCGCCGGCGGGCAGGCGCAACGAGAAGGTCGAGCCGGCCCCGAGCTCGCTGGTGACGACGATGGTGCCGCCGAGCATGTCGCAGAAGTGGCGAGTGATGGCGAGTGATGGCGAGTCCGAGGCCGGTGCCACCGAAGCGTCGCGTGGTCTCCTCGTCGGCCTGGTTGAAGGCGCCGAAGATGACGGCGAGCTTGTCGCGCGGGATGCCGATGCCGGTGTCCTGCACGGCGAAGGTCAGCGTGTCCGCTTCACGATGCACGCCCAGTCGGATCGTCCCGAGGGTCGTGAACTTGATCGCGTTGCCGAGCAGGTTGAGGAGGATCTGCAGCAGCTTGGTGCGGTCGGACGACATGCTGGCGAGCCCGGGGCCGCGCTCGACGATCAGCCGGTTGTCGCGCTCGATCACCAGCGGCCGCACGGTGCCGACGACCTCGTCGATCAGGGCGTCGACGGGGAAGTCCTCGACCAGCAGCTCGACCTTGCCCGCGTCGATCTTCGACAGGTCGTCGGGTGTCCTTGATCAACGACAACAGGTGCCGCCCGGCGCCGACGACCCTGTCCAGGTCGGCGAGCTGATGTGGGCCGAGGGCCGCGCCGCACTCCTCGCGCAGCAGCTCGCTGTAGCCGATGATCGCGTTGAGCGGCGTGCGCAGCTTGTGGCTCATGTTGGCCAGGAAGGCGCTCTTGGCCCGGCTGGCGGCCAGCGCCCGGTCGAGCGCCTCGGTGAACGCGTCGCCGCGGCGACGCAGCTCGTCGCCCATGATATTGAGGCCGATCACCAGCGCGTTGACGGGCCAGTCATCCTCCTCGCGCGTGTCCAGCTTGCGGTCGAAGTCCAGCGCGGTCATCGAGGTGACGACCTGCAAGATCTGGTCGAGCCGGGCATAAAGGTGGTCCAGCGCGCTTGTCAGCGCGACGATCGTGCCTGCCAGTTCGCCGACTGCCGACTCGACGCCGCGACCCGCCGCGAGCTCGCTGACGATCCGCCGCAGGTCCGCGAGCAGTGTCTCGGTGTCAACCAGCCGACCCCCCTCCTGCCCTCTGGTGGGCCTCCGACTCTAACACCTCGCCCGTTGTCACCCTCCTCCCTACAGATGAGGGCCCAGCGCCTTCTCCGCCGCGCGACTGTCCTTAAAGCCATGTCTCTGTGGACAGGCTTCGGCGCGGCATGGCGCCCCCGGGCGCAGGGATGCGCCAGAGTCGGGTTTCGGAGGGCGCCTTGTGGCGGGGGTCGGCGGTGCTTATCCTCCGGCGCGCATGCGCGAGAAGATCCACAGCAAGGTCCTCATCCTCGGCGCCGGTCCGGCCGGGTACACCGCGGCGATCTACGCCGCCCGGTCCAACCTCGAGCCGATCATGGTCTGCGGGCCCGAGCCCGGCGGCCAGCTGACGACCACCACCGAGGTCGAGAACTACCCGGGCTTCCCCAAGGGCATCACCGGCCCGGAGATGATGGAGGAGTTCCGTGAGCAGGCCGAGCGCTTCGGCACCAAGTTGTATTATGACCTCGGCCTCGAGGCCGACCTCAGCAAGCGACCGTTCACGGTCATCGGCGAGTCGGCGGAGTACACCGGCGACACGCTGATCATCGCCACCGGCGCGTCGGCGAAGTGGCTCGGACTGCCGAACGAGCAGCGCCTGCGCCTCAGCGGCGGCGGCGTGACGGCCTGCGCCACCTGCGACGGCGCCTTTTACCGCGACCAGGACGTCGTCGTCATCGGTGGCGGCGACACGGCGATGGAGGAGGCGACCTTTTTGACCCGCATGTGCCGCAGCGTGCACATGATCCACCGCCGCGACAGCTTCCGCGCCAGCAAGATCATGCAGCAGCGGGTGTTCGACAACCCGAAGATCACCGTGCACTGGAACCGCGAGGTCGTCGACGTGCTCGGCACCGACCGCGTCGTCGGCGTGCGCCTACAGGACACCGTCAACGGCACACACGAGGACCTCGAGGCCACCGGCGTGTTCCTGGCGATCGGCCACAACCCGAACAGCCCGATCTTCCAGAACCAGCTCGACATGGACGAGCTGGGTTATCTCAAGACGATCCCCGGCACCGCGGCGACCCGCGTGCCCGGCGTATACGCCTGCGGCGACGTCGCGGACAAGGTCTACCGCCAGGCGATCACCGCGGCCGGCACCGGCTGCATGGCGGCGATCGAGGCCGAACGCTGGCTCACCGAGCACGGCTGAGCCGTCGCAGCGTCGGTCGTCGAAGCCTCGCCGGTCGGTGCCGGGCATGCCGGGCATGCCGGGCATGCCGAGCATGCCGAGCATGCCGAGCATGCCGAGCATGCCGAAGTGGCTCAGCCGCCGATCGTCGGGGCGATGTAGCCGCCGATGGTGAAGGCGATGATGAGGGCGAAGATTACCAGGGACTCGATGAAGGCGAGGCCGAGGAGCATCGGGACGAGGACCTTGCCGGCCGAGTTCGGGTTGCGGCAGATGCCCTCGAGGGCGGCCGCGACGGCGCGACCCTGGCCCATGCCACCGCCGAGAGCGGCGAGGCCGACGGCCAGCGCCATGGCGAAGCCATAGACCGAGCGCTCACCACCCTCGGTCGGGGCGCCGGCGGCGAGCACGATGGAGGGGGCGAGGAAGACGAACAGGAAGGTGGCGAGCTTGGCGACGTTGCGGGTCATGGGGTGTTCCTCAAGGCGGCGCGCAGCGCCGGAGACGGTGGACATGTCAGTGCTCTTCGGCGTGTTCGACCGCGAGGCCGATGTAGATGA
>JAYUXQ010001128.1:0-2912 GCA_043752905.1 Nannocystis sp.
CCGCACCACGCTGAGCGCCTCGGAGATGCCGCGCACCAGCTCGGCGTTGCCGACCTTGGCGAGGTACGAGCCGTCGGTCGGCGCCGCCGCGGCATGTTCCGCGCTCATGAACGGCGTCTTCCAGACCTGCATCGGGTGCAACCGGCTCGGCTCCTCGCTCTGGACCCGAAAGACGATCAGGCGCCCGTCCGGGAACAGGCTGTAGCCGTTGGCCTGGATCGGGTTTTGCATCTCCTTGCGGATCAGGTTGTACGGGAACAGGACATATCGGCCCTGATCGCGGCGATAGAACACGTAGAGCACGTCCTCCCCGTTGGGCGAGTCGATGCGCCGCTCGAACTCGAAGGCCGTCGAATCGCCGCCGAACTGCTTGGTATCTCCGGTGCGCAGATAGTACCCGCCGGGGAACACCACGCCGTGGTCCTCGGGCAGCTGCATGCAGCTCTGACCCATGGCGTCGATGCGCGCGACCGTCTTGACGCGCGTGTTGTAGATGAAATACCGCCACTTGAGCTCGCGGTACGGCAAGATCTTGAGCAGCACCAGCGGGCCCATGATCGCGTACAGGATCTTGGCGTCGTCGAGGGCCTGGTTGGCGTCCTCGACCGGCTCACGGTACAGCCCGAGCCCGTCCTTCGTGTTGTTCTCGACCTTGATCGTCAGGTCGCCGTTGACCGTCTCGACGAACACCAGGTCCTTGATGTTGACGTGCGGGTGCTGGCCCGAGACGTGGTCGTCGCGCGTGGTGTTGGTCCACTCGAAGTCGTGCGAGGGCGGGCGCGGGAGCTCGCGGTCACCGCGATTATCGACGTACCGCACCGATCCGTTGGGCAGCACGTTCCAGTGGAAGATCTTGACGTCCTCCAGCGCCGCGCTGACCTGGAACACCGCGAACAGCTTGTTCTCCGTCGCCTTGAGCCGGCGCAGCTTGGTATCCTTGTAGTAGCGATAAAGGTCGGCGAACTCCTTCAAAAAGCCCTCGCTGTCGAGCAGCCCTGGCACCGAGCCCGGCGCCACGGGGTTGATGCCCTGGCCCTCCGGCGCGGCCGGGTCGAAGCTCTGCAGCGAGAACACGTCCTCGAGCGCGACCTCCTTCTTGAGCCCGAAGAACACGTTGTAGCCGAGCAGCAGGTGCCCGCCGACCTGCAAGATGTCGGCCGGCACGCAATTGTTCTCGGTGCGCACGCGCTCGTTGGCGACGACCGCCAGCTCCGTGCCACCGAAGGTCTTCTTGCGGCGCGCGTTGAGGGCGTGCGTGCGGTCCGCGAGCTCCTTGGCCTGCGCGACCAGCCGCGCGCGGATCACCTCGTAGCTGCCGCCGTCCAGGCCCTCGCTGCCGGTCGTGGCCGGCGCGGACTTCGTGTCCTTTTCGTCCGCCACGATTTACTCGAGCCCGAGCTCTTGCGCCTTCTGCAGCAGGGCCTGCAGCTTGCGCTTCACGGCGCCGTCCGAGGACAGCATCAGGTCACCGAGCAGCGCCGAGACGGTCAGCTTCTGCACGCCGTCGGCGTCGACCGCCGGCCGCGTGAGGATCTCCTTGAGATCGGCGGGCAGACTCTTCTGGCCGTCGAGGTACTCGCCGAGCAGCTTCTTGAGCGTCTCGCTGTTGTTGATCGTGCCGTCGATCGCCTGGCCGGTCCCGACCGCGCGGATGAAGCGATCGAAGAATGCACCGTCGCCGCCGACGATGTTGATCTTCGCGTGCTGCATAGCGACCGCGAGCACCTTGCCCTGCTCCTCCGCCAGTACGCGTGAGGCGGCGATCTGGGCCAGCTGGACCTCCTTCTGGCGCTCGAGCTCGAGGCGGAACTCCTCGTGCTCGCGCGGCGTACCCTCCATCGCCTTCATCGCCTTGGCCTTCTCGGCCAGGCCAATCGCCTCGGCGAGCAGCTTCTCGCGCACGGCCACCGCCGCGGCGACGCCCTGACGCTCGGCCGCCACCGCGAGGGCGACGCCGTGCTTCTCGTCCGCGCTCGCCTGGGCCGCGCCGCGCTTCTCGAGCGCAACGGCCTCGGCCTCCTGCACGCGGGCGGCGGCGAGGCCCTTTTGCTCCTCGCCGGCGGCCTCGATCGCATAGCGCTCACGGATGACCGTGTTCTCGGCCATGCCACGCTTCTCGATCGCGCCGGCTTCGGCCTCCTGCACGCGGATCCTCGCCATGCCGAGCTTCTCGATCGCGCTGGCATCGGCCTCCTTCACGCGCACCTCGGCGAGGCCCGCCGCGGCGGCCTCGGCCTGCTGGCCCTCGGCGGCGCGGATCTTCGCCTTGGCGAGCTTGTCGGCGGACTCGAGCCCGGCCTCGGCGTGGATCAGCTGCTTCTTGGCCTCGAACTTGGCGATCTCCTCGCCGGCCTGGGCCGTCTTCACGTCCTTGATGACCCGCTCCTGCGCCTCCCCCTCGGCCTTGATGACGCGCGCATCCTTGGTGCGGTTGGCGTCGGCGAGGATGCGGATGTCCTTGGTCTTCTCCTCCTCCTCGGCGACGCCCTTCTCGACCGACACGCGCTCGCGCACGACCTCGGCGATGTTCTTGCGCTCGATCTCGAGGGACTTCTCCTTCTCGATGCGCAGCAGCTCGACCGCCCGCTCACGGCCGATGGCCTCGGTGGCGCGGGCCTTCTCGTTGCGCTCGACCTCGATCGCGATCTCGCGCTCGCGGGCCTTCTCCGCGATGGCGATCTGCCGGATCTTGTCCTGCTCAGCCTTGCCGATCTCACCCTCGTTGATCTGCTGGACCAGCGAGGTCTTCTTGTTCTCGTCGCTGGCGACCCGCATCGCCTCGTTTTGCTCGCGCGACATGGAGATGGCGATCTCCTTGTGCTTCTTGGCCTCCGCGTCGGCGCGCTGTTGCTCGTAGCGGAACACGGCCTCGTCGGCGGTCAGGTTCTGCGAGCCGACGTCCATGCGCTCCT
>JAYUXQ010001129.1:0-7198 GCA_043752905.1 Nannocystis sp.
CGCAGCGCGGCGGCCTCCTCGACGCGGCGGCGCCACAACTCGGGGCCGGCCTGCTCGCCGCGGCGGGTGGTCAGCACGCGTAACGCGATCGGGGAGTCGGCGTCGAAGAGGGCCTGGCCGATCGGTCGCCGACCCTGGCCGAGGAGGGTGACGAGCGCGCCCGTGTGCGCGCCGGAGATCGCAGGGACCGCGTCGGCGTACAACCACGGGTGGCCCGCGGCGACGTGGCTGGTCAGGCGGTCGGGGACGACGACGGTGGGCATCGGGCGGAGGGTACGTCATCGCCCCGGGTCCGATGCCAGAGGGAAGGCGAGCCGGGCCTCTCGAGCTACGGTGAATTGTTCTGCCGATGCGGGCATGTTCCCGCCGGGTCCGATCTCGGTCCGATGTAGCCTCGCAAGTTTTTCTGGTATCGTGGGTTTTAGAAATGGGAGTTTCAGGAGATATACAGGCGCGAAAGTGCGCCGAGTCCGGTCCGGTGGTGGCGGCGAGCCCCCTGGACTTCGGGCGTATGTATCTCGACGAGAAGCAGGAGACCTTCGGTTACGACGTGCCGACGCCGTCCGGCTCGGGGCCTGCGCCTGCGGGTGAGCCGTTTAGGGCCGGGCGCTACGTGATCCTGCATCACGTGGGGCACGGGGCGATGGGCAACGTGTATGCGGCGTACGACCCGGACCTGGACCGCAAGGTGGCGGTCAAGGTGCTGCGCGACTCGACGCGCGGGCGCCCGCTGCCGGCCTCGCTCGACCGCGAGGCGCGGGCGATGGCCAAGCTGACGCACCCGCATGTCGTCGCGGTGTACGACGTCGGCAGCTGCGACCGTGGCGTGTTCGTGGCGATGGAATTCGTCGACGGGCTGACCCTTCGGACATGGCTCAAGGCGCAGGTCCGGAGCTGGCGCGAGGTCCTCGCGGTGTTCGTGCAGGCGGGGCAGGGGCTGGCGGCCGCGCACGCGGCGGGCGTGATTCATCATGACTTCAAGCCGGACAACGTGCTCGTCGGCGCGGGAGACCGGGTCAAGGTCGCGGACTTCGGGCTGGCGCGGGTGGCAGCGAGCACGGCCTCGACGATCTCGGGCGAGCTGATCGACGTGACGCGCAGCCAGGAGACGGCCGGGGTCGCGCCGCAGGTGACCGGGGCGTCGCCAGCGGCCTCGGGATCGGCCGCGCCGACCCAGGCGAACGAGCGCGGGCCGGTCGGGACGCTGGCATACATGGCCCCGGAGCGGCACCTCGCGCGCCCGGCCGACGCCCGCTCGGACCAGTTTAGCTTCAGCGTCGCGTTGTACGAGGCGCTGTATCAGCAACGACCGTTCACCGGCGTCGACGTCGCGGCGCTGCGCCACGCGGTGCTAAACGACCCGCCGGCCGAGCCGCCACGCGCGACGCCAGTGCCGGCGCGGGTCGCCGCGGTGCTGCGTCGGGGATTATCGCGGGCGCCGGAAGACCGCTATCCGACGATGGACGCGCTGCTCGCCGCGCTGGCCGAGCCGGCGCCGCGCCGACTGTACTGGTCGCTCTCGGGCGGGCTGCTGCTCGGGGCGGCGGTGGCGATGTCGGTGGCGACGAGGGGCGAGGATCGCTGCGTGTCCGCCAGCGCCGACGAGGATCGCTGGTGGGAGCGTCAGACGGCGCTGCTGGGCGGGCGCTTCCCCGACGCTGCGATCGATCAGGAGCTGGCGCGCCTCGGTCGGCTCCAGGCGACCTGGGCCGCGCGCAAGCTGGACAACTGCGAGGCCGGCCAGAGCGGCCGACTCGCGCCCGACCTGCGACGCGCCCGCGAGGCCTGCCTCGATCAACGCATGGCCCAGCTGCGTACCAGCGCGGTCCAGGCCGGCGAGGCGAGCGTCGTCGACGAGGCGGTGTACCTGCTCGCCGAGGTGCCGGCGACCGATGGTTGCGACGACAGCACCTTGACGACCGTCACGGCGCCGGCGCCGGGGCAAGCTGCGGCGGTGCTGCGCGAGCGCCAGGCGCTGGCGGTGGTGGCCGGGCTCGAGGTCGCGGGTCAGTACGCGGCGGCGTTGCGCGACCTCGGGCCGATCGAGCGCGCGGCGGAGGCGGTGGGCCACGCGCCGCTGGTGGCCGAGGTGTTGTACCAGCGCGCGCGCCTCGAGCATTACCGCGGAGATTCGCAGCGGGCCCGCGAGACGCTGGCGCAGGCGATCGACCAGGCCGAGGCGCATCGTCACGATCGCCTGGCGGCCGACGCGTGGGGATTTCTGGTCGAGATCGCCGCGCTGTCACAGACCGCGAGCGAGCGCGACACCCTCGAGGCGTGGCACCGCCGGGCCCGCGCGGCCCAGGCGCGCCTGCACGGCGACCGCAACGACCGCGCCGACCGCCTGGCGATCTTCCTCGACGAGCACGGCTGGACCCCGTGGCGCACGCCGCGAGCGGGTGACCCGCAGCAGGTCCACCCCTTGCTCATGCAAGGTCTCGTGCACCTGCGCGAGGGCGACGCGGCGCGGGCGGCCCGCAGCTTCGACGACGCGCTGATGGACTCCGACCTGCACCCGCGCACGCGCGCCAAGCTGCTGCTAAACCGCGCGGTCGCGGTCCAGCAGCAGGTCGGCGAGGATGAGGCGATGCGGGCGTGGGACGAGGCGGTGGCCGCGTTCGCGGCGGCGACGTGGCCGGGCCATCCGGCGCACGCGGAGGCCCGGGTGCGCCGCGGGGAGTTCTTGCAGTGGAAGGGTCGCTTCGCGGAGGCACGGGTCGACTTCGCGGCGGCGCTGCCGGCCCTGGCGGACGTCACGAGCCACGCGTCCGCGCTGCGCACGGCCCACACCGGGGTGGCGATCGCCGACCTCATGGCGTTTCGCGTCACGTCGGCGGCCCACGAGGTCCGCGCCGCCGTGGTCGCCGGTGAGATGCTGGTGCCCGACCCGCTGCTCGCCAGCGCCGGCTTCGAGGCCGAGCTGCTGGCCGGCGCGCCGCAGCAGGCCCGCCTCGCCGCCGCCCGTGAGGTCGCCCTGTTCCGGGTCGACGGCGACCCGATGGCGCTCGCCCGCGCCGAGACCCACCTCGGCGAGGCGCTGGCTGTCCTCGGGGACAGCAAGGCCGCGCGCGCGCAGTTGCATGCCGCGCTGCGTCGCTTCACCGACGCCGGGGCCGGCGCGGCCGAGGACACCGCGTACGCGCACAAGACCCTCGGCCTGCTCGCGCTGCGCGAGCGCGACGAGCCCGACTCCGAGGTCGTTGCCGAGGCCTCGCTGACGCGGGCGCTCGCGCTGTGGGACGCGCAGCCGTGCGACTGCCGCGACGCCGCCGAGGCGCGCCTCGGGCTCGGGGCGCTGCTGAGTCGCCGGGGTGACCCCCGCGGCCCGGCCCTGAGCGCCGCGGCCGATGCCTTCTTCTCGCCGCTCGGCGACGAGGCGATCGCACATCGCGATCGCGTCGCCGCATGGATATCGTCGCATTGACCCAAACTGCTGGAGGACCCTGCCATGAACCGCAATACCGTGAAGCTCCTGTTGGCCGCGCTCTGTCTGACCACTGCGTGTGAAATCTGGCCGCAGCAGGTCCCTGCGCAAGGCAACGGCGAATTGTCCGCGCCGCCCAAGTCGAGCACGGCGGATGACTGTGCCGGCTGTTACAAGTGGTCGGCGCGCCCGCCGTCGGGGATCAACGGCCCGGTGATGCCCTGATGGCGGCCACGAGCTACATACCGTTCGTCCGCTTCCGCCTCGCCGACGGCACGACCGCCCAGGTCTCGCCCGGCGGGCTGATCGGACGGGCGTCGAGCGCGGAGCTCAAGATCGCCAACCCCGAGGTCTCGGAGGCCCACGCGCTGATCAGCCTCCGCGGTCACCAGCTCCACATGCTCTCGCTGCGGCGCTGGATCATCCTCGACGGCGAGCGCTGCTCCGCGATCGCGCTGCGCCCCGGCCAGCGGGTCCACCTGTCGCAGACGGTCGTGCTCGAGGTCGAGGCCGTCGAGCTGCCGGGCCACGTGCTCGTGCTCGCGTGTGACGACCGCGAGGTCTGCACGCTGTCGGAGTCGGTGTACTCGCTGACCCGCAGCCCCGCCGGCCTCAAGGTCGCGCCGGAGCACGTGCTCGGCGCCGAGGCCTATCTGTGGGGCAACGGCGAGGGCTTCACGCTGCGCGTCGGCGACGCCAGCCCGATCGAGGTCGAGGCCGGCACCGAGTGGCAGCTCGGCCCGCATCGCCTGCGTGTCACCGCGCGGCCGCTCGGCGACGGCGCCCTGAGCACGCGCAGCATCGGTCAAAACGACCCGCCGCTGACGATCGTCGCCCGTTACGACACCGTGTACATCCATACGCCGGGACGCGCCCCGGCCGTGCTCTCGGGCCTGCTGGCGCGCATCGTCAGTGAGCTGGTGACGATCGGCAAGCTGGTCTCGTGGGAGGCCGTCGCCCGCGAGATCTGGGGCGACGAGAGCGACCGCAGCGTCATGCGCCAGAACTGGGACCGCAACATGCGTCGGCTACGGGCCCACCTGCGCGAGGCCGAGGTCCGCGCGGACCTCGTGCGACCCGACGGCCGCGGCAACGTCGAGATCTACCTGCTCCCGCAGGACCGCGTCGTCGACGAGACGTGAAGAAGCACCGGGTGGCCCGCGCTCGCGGCCGCCCGGTGCGCTCACTTCGTCGGTTACTGGCAGGTCGGCGCGACCTGGACGTCGGAGCCCGTGTTCACGTACGCGTCGGAGACATAACCCTTGCCGATGTAGTCCCACAGCGCCGTGGTGCCGTAGGTGCCGGTGACGGTCGAGCCCTTCTTTTGACAGGTGATGGTCACCGTGGCGCCGTCGGCGACCGAGCCGAGCACGGTGCCGCTGGTGCTCGGCGTGGCGCGGATGCTCAGCGCGGGGCCGGCCGTGTTCACGGTCGCCTGGAAGCCGCTGCCGCTGCCGCCACACTTGTTGTTGCTGGTGTAGTTCTTGGTGCCCCAAAACAGGGCGGTGCTGCCGTTGAACACCGGCTTGATCGCGGTGCCGTTGAGGCGCTCCTCGTAGTGGAGGTGCGGACCGCTCGACCCGCCCGTGCTGCCGACGGTGCCGATCTTCTGGCCCTGGGCGACGCTCTGGCCGAGCGAGACGCTCTGCGAATTGAGGTGCGCGTAGCGGGTGCGATAGCCGCCGCCGTGATCGATCTCGACCCAGCGGCCGTAGCTGGTGTTGCCCTCGTTGGCGACGCGGCTGACCGTGCCGGCTGCTGACGCGACCACAGGATCGTCGACATCGTCGGTGCGGTTGAAGTCGACCGAGTTGGCCGGGCTGTGGTCGGTGCGCGTCTGGCCGGCCCACACCTGGTTGCACGGGAACGGCAGCTGGAACGCCGGTGCGAGCGAGGGGTCGATCTCGGCGTGAAGGTCGCCGACCGGCTCGACCGACTCCTCACCGGGCGGGGGGCCCTCGTCCCACCACAGGTCGTCGCCGAGCATCCCGGCGGGGTCACTCAACTCTTCCGCGGAGGGCTCGTCGTCACAGCCGCCGACGGCCACGCCGCTGGCGAGCACCATCGCGACGATCTTCCAGTCAGCGAACACACGGAGGCAGGAAAGCTTGGTCATGATCGGAGTCCTTGGAGGCGCAAAAACACGAGGGAAATTCGTGGCACCGCGGCTCGATGCGCGAAGCTGCGACCCCTGAGCCGCGGCTGCGCGCGCCGAGAACGGCGCTCCACACTGCATCATCGCTATGCACCCGGACGCACGCCGGGTGCAAGCGACACGAACTTCGTCAACCGGCCGCAACTGGCCGCCAGCGAGCCACAAAGCGGCACTTGGCGGGGCACTCGCGCTGGTTTTTTCGTGACCTCACCCGGCGGACTTTCGGATTTCGTGATCGAAAGTCGGGACGTCGTTACTCACCATACCGGGTCGGGGTCTCGACGCCCCGCAGTGTGATGCGTGTCGCTGACGGCATGCGGCAGTTGTGAAGAGCATCTGCATCGGCGGTCGTCGCGGCGGGCCTACGCTGGGGCATTGAACGAGGAACGGCGACAGGCCCTGTCCCGAGGGACAGGGCCTGCCGCCATGCATGCATGCACGCACTCACTCGTTCAAGAAGCGCGGCGCTCAGGGCAGGCTCTGGCCGCCGGTCTTGACGTCGAGGGTCAGCAGGCCCGGGGTCGGGGGGCCCGGCTTGATGCCAATCGCCGCGAGGATCGCGAAGTTGGCGATGTAGAGCGTCTGCTTGTCGTGCTTGGTGGCCCCGAACACCAGGCTCGAGGGCTGCTGGAGCACGCCGCCCTGGGCGACGACGGTCGCGTTGCCCTGCTTGTCGATCGAGACGATGCGGTCCTGGCCGTTGACCGCGAGGTAGAGGTTCTCCTTCTTGTCGAAGGCGATGCCGTCGACGCCGCCGATCAGGCCGATGTTCTCGTAGAACACGGAGACGGGGCCGGCGGTCCCGTCCTTGGCGATCCCGATCTTGACGATGCGGCCGTAGTCGAGGTTACCGACGTACAGGTTCTTGTAGTTCTTGTCGAAGGCGATGCCGTCGACGCCGAACGGGGAGATCACGAGATACGGGTTGGCGGTGTTCGGGGCGAGCAGCGGGCTCTTGAGGAACACCTCGGGCTGGGCGCCGCAGTAGGCGATCTTGTAGATCTGGCCGAGGAAGGGGTCGGTGACGTAGAGGGCGCCGTTTTTGTCGAAGGCGAGGTCGTTGGGGAAGCCGTTGGCTGGGAGCGCCGCACACTGCGTGATCTCCTCGCCGTCCGGCGATACGCGATACACGAACGCGCCCGAGGGGCTCGAGGAGAAGGCGCCTGTGCCGGCGTAGAGGTCACCGTCGTCGCTGAACTTCAGGCCGGTCACGAAGCCACCCGCGGGGATCGGCAGGGTGGCAAAGGTGCTCAGGTCACCACAGGTGTCGATGACGCCGATCGTGTTGCCCATCGAGAGGTAGATGTTGCCGTCCTGGTCGGTGGTGATCGACTCGGGCAACTGGCCCTGGTTCGGGTCGAGGGGCACCAGGACCTCGGGCACCGCCGGGGCCGCGGCGGCGACATCGGGCAGGAGACTCAAGGTGGAGGCGATTGCGATCCCGGCGAACCAGTTGATGCTCAACATGCACGTGCTCCTGTACAGGTACGAACTACCGATATTCGTCCGCCGTGGGCGGGCCACGACGGACGATTACTCGTTATGATATGCACCGGAGTTAAAAGGTTCAATGAACTTTCTTCGCTCAATTTGCCTCGGTATGCCCGCCTACCTGCGTT
>JAYUXQ010001130.1:0-7190 GCA_043752905.1 Nannocystis sp.
TGGTCTCGCTGCCGGTGATGCTGCTGTTCTATGTCGCCCAGCGTCACCTCGTCGCCGGCCTCACCGCCGGCGGCGTCAAGGGTTAGTCCGGGTCAGTCCTCCATCGACGCGCCCCCGCGCGCATGCGCGCTCGCTTGAATTGCCCGCGCAATTCGGTTGTAGTGATTCCATGCTCATTACGTCCCGCGTCGCCCCGGTCCTCCTCCTCACGATGGCCGCCGCGTGTGGCGACAGCGGCCGCGCGGACGGCGACGGCACCGGCACCACGCCTGGCACGTTGAGCGACCCGACCGGCGCGACCGACCCGACCACCACCGGCATCGACGCGACCGCGACCGGCACGGGTGATGACACTGGCACGAGCGAGCCGGTGACCACCACGCAGCCCTCGGACCCGAGCGCCGGCGAGACCGGCACCAAGTTCGACCTCGCGGGCGGCAGCGAGGAGAGCAGCGCGACCGACCCGACGACCGACACGGGTCCGCCGGTCGACGTTTGCAAGGTCAACGACAATATGGACGCGATCGGCGACTGCGACGAGTTCGCGCCGCCCGACAGCTTCGCGCCCTCGCTGCAGTGGAGCTTCGGGGCCAACGAGCAGAGCATGGTGACGCCGCTGGCGGGCAACTTCACCGACGACAACGGCGACGGCGCGATCGACCTGTGCGACATCCCCGATGTCCTGCTCGTGTCGGGCCCGACGATCGGCTACGGCACCATCTGTCCGATCCACGTGCTCGACGGCGCGACCGGCACGGAGCACTTCCAGATCCCGCCGAGCGAGAGCGTCTCGTGCTTCGCCACGCCGGCCTTCGGCGACATCGACAACGACGGGCTGCCGGAGATCGTCGCCGTGTACAACAGCGGCGGGATCTACCGGATCAAGGCCTTCGAGCACGATGGAACGCTCAAGTGGGCCAACGCGACCGATGGCGGCGCGGCCGAGCAGTTCTCACGCGAGACCGGCGCGATCGCCCTGCACGACCTCGACGCCGACGGCGACGTCGAGATCGTGTTCAACCACGAGGTCTACGATCACGAGGGCAAGCTGCTGTGGCAGCAGACCAACCCCATGCCCGGCGAGATCGAGGCGACCACCGCGGCGGACCTCGACGGCGACGGCAAGATGGAGGTGATCACCGGCCACTCCGCGTACCGCTGGGACGGCACCGTCTACTTCGAGAACTACCCGACGATCACCAGCCAGTCGATCCCGCAGGTCGCCAACCTCGACGACGACCCCGAGCCCGAGATCTTCATCACCTCCGGTCAGGGCCTGTGGATGGTCGAGCACACCGGCGCGATCAAGTGGGGCCCCGCCACGCCGACCGGCATCCCCGCGAGCGCCTACCTCGTGTGGCAGCGACCGGGCACCGTGCACGACTTCGACGGCGACGGAAAACCGCAGTGGGCCAGCTCGTCGCAGTCATTCTATGCCGTCTACAACGGACCGACGATGGCCGACGTGCAATGGCAGGTGACCGTGCAAGACGGCTCCGGGGCGGCCGGCGGCACCGCCTTCGACTTCCTCGGCGACGGCGTCGCCGAGGCGATGTACGCCGATGAGGTCGCGTTTCGCATCTACGACGGCAAGACCGGTGCGGTGCTGCTCGATCAACCTCGCGTCAGCTACACGCTCAGCGAGTACCCGACCGTCGTCGACGTCGACAATGACGGCTCGGCCGAGATCCTGATCGTGTCTCTGTCGGGCCAGCCGGCGCTACAGGTGCTGCGCGACGCCGACGACCGCTGGATCCAGGCGCGCCGGATCTGGAACCAGCACGCGTATTACGTGACGAACGTGCGCGAGGACAGCACGATCCCGCAAAAGCCGGTCGACAGCTGGAAGGTGTTCAACACCTTTCGCACCAACGCGCAGATCGAGGGCGGCGCCCTGTGCATGCCGCCGATCCCGGGCTGACGCGCTGCCGCGTTCGACGAGCATGCGCGCGAGTGCGCCCATGCCTCTACACGCGATACCTGCGCCGTTGCGATCGCCTGCGCTCTGCCTCTACGCTCAGATCGGGGGATCTTGATCATGAACAAGCTTCGGGTCGTGTGTGTGGTCGCGGGCATCGCCGCGTGTGGTGACAGCGGCGATCGTGACGACGCGAGCGCCAGCGCGAGCGCAAGCGCAAGCGTCAGCGTGACGCTGACGACGCCCGGCGGCGAGCCCGGCACCACCGTCGATCCGACCGGCGAGGACCCGACCGGGGGCGTCGTCACCGGCGGCACCTCGATGAGCGGCAGCAGCACTGTCGACCCCGGCGACACCGGCACCGGCACCACCAGCGACGTATCGGGCTGTGGCGATTCCAGCGACTGTCCGCCAGGACAGGCCTGTAAGGCCGGCGAGTGCGTCGCGGAGCCGTGCACCGCCGACAACATCGGCGTCGGTGACTGCGTGTGCGCCCCGGGGGCCAGCGAGCCCTGTTACACCGGCCCCGGTGGCACCCAGGACATCGGCGTGTGCGTCGGCGGCACGCACACCTGCGACCTCGACGGCACCGCGTGGGGCGCGTGCGAGGGCGAGGTCACCCCCGGCAATGAGCTGTGCGGCAACGCGATCGACGACAACTGCAACGCCGCCGTCGACGAGGATGTCGACGCCGACGGCGACGGCTTCACCGTGTGCGGCGGCGACTGCTGCGATCAGGACGGTCAGGGCTGCGAGAAGGGCAAGCTCGTCAACCCCGGCGCCTTCGAGGTCGCCGACAACGAGCTCGACGACGACTGCGACGGCATGGCCGACAACGTCCTGCCCGACTGCGACGGCGCCCTCGACGTCGCCAGCAACGACGCGATGGATGGCGCCCGCGCGATCGACATCTGCAAGGTCTCGAGCGGCGACAAGGACTGGGGCGTCGTCTCGGCCAAGTATGTGCAGGTCGACGGCAGCGCCCCGCCCAACCCGCAATTCGACGTCGGCCACGGCCTCGTCGCCGGCTTCGGCCCGAACGTGACGCCCAAGCAGGGCACGCGCATGCTCGGCCTGTCGAGCGGCGCCGCGCGCCAGCCGACGGACCCCGGCTACCAGTCACCGGGCGGCTACAACAAGGCCTATACCAGCGCCCACCCGCAGGGCTTCCCGAAGGAGTCGCCGGCGTGCCCCGGCGTCACCACCGGCCAGCCGCACGACAGCGCCGCGCTCGAGCTGCAGATCCGCGTGCCGACCAACGCCTACGGCTTCGCCTTCGACTTCACGTTCTACACCTTCGAGTGGCCGAGCTACGTGTGCAGCCAGTTCAACGACTTCTTCGTCGCGATGCTGGACCCGATCCCGATGGGCCAGGCGGACGGCAACATCGCCTTCGACATGCAGGCCAACCCGATCAGCGTCAACAACGCCTTCCTCGACGTGTGCGGCTGCGGCGGCGGCCCGCCGTGCATGGCCGGCGGCAAGCAGTTCACCTGCCCGCTCGGCACCGCGGAGCTGACCGGCACCGGCTTCGAGAGCCACGCGGCGACCTCGTGGCTGACGACCACCGCGCCGGTCGTCCCGGGTAGCGTGATCACGGTGCGCTGGGGCACCTACGACTCGGGCGACGGCGCCCTTGACTCGACGGCGATCCTCGATCGCTGGCGCTGGGAGATCGATCCGAACACCAAGGTCGAGACCATCCCGCAGTGAGCCCGTCGGCCGGCGGCCGGACCCGCGCATGCGCCCGGCCACCCCCCCAGGAATCTTTCTCCCCTCGACAGGCGTACGATCGTGCGATGGCCCGCTCGAAGCTCGATACCCTGATCTACGCGACGATCCTCCTGGCCCCGATGGTGACCGCCGTCGGTTACATCGCGTGGACGCCGAAGCCCCCGGAGGTCGTCGGCGAGGCGCCCGCGTCCGTGGCCGAGCCCGTGGTCGCACCTGTCCTCGAGGCCAGCACGCCGCTGCCGGCCTCCACGCCGGTCCCCGAGGCCGCGCCGGCACCTGTCCCCGAGGCCAGCCCGGTCGGGCCGCCCATCGACGGGCCCGCTACGCACCCGCGTGCGCCCCACGTCCCGCGCGACCCGGACCCGCTGCCGGCGATCCCCGGCGCCGGCATGCTGATGTACGAGGGCCAGGTCGTCCTCGTCACCCAGCCGGACACCGCCTGGTCGAAGGGCCGGCTGCGCGCCCCCGAGGTCGACTACGGCGTCATCGCGACGAAGGCCGTCGAACCAGCGAAGCTCCCCGCCGAGCTCGCGCCGATGATCGCCGGCCGCATCGTCGTCTACGCGACCGACGGTGGTATGTGCACGGCGACCACCGGCGCGATGACGATCTACGCCCGCCAGGACGGCGAGCTGACCTACGACGAGGAGGGCGAGCAGCTCGACACCGCCGGCATGCTGGCGCTGCGCAAGGAGGTGTTCGCCGACGCCCAGTTGCTGCTCGCGCGCCACAGCCGGATCTCCGACGAGGGTCGCGCGCGCCGCTGCGAGGGCGTGTGGGCCCGCCGCGCCGACCTCCCGGCCCCGGCGGTGTTCGGCCGCCGCGAGCTCGACTCCGACGTCGAGGACGCGTTGAAACAGCAGGTGCTCGCCGCGATCGCGAAGCTGCCCGAGATCGTCAGCCTGCGCGCCGCCTTCGCGGCCGACCGCGCCGGGCGCGAGTCCGACGAGGGGCTCCCGACCTGGTCGACCTACCGCGACGACAACCTCGTCGTGACCCGCTGGGACGAGGTCGGCGGCGGACGCAGCTTCATCAACGTGGAAGTCGGCGACGGTGGCGAGGATTGTAGCGACCTCTTCGCCGAGCAGCGGTTCCTGCTGTTCGCCCTGCAGGGCGGCGCGCTCGTGCAGCAGCCGGGTGCTGGCTTCAAGCAGCCGCTGGCGATCATGGATCTCGAGCGCGACGGCTCGCTCGAGGCCGTCACGTCCGCGGGCGAACTGCTCGGCGGCGCCGCCGACGGCTCCGTCGTGCAGCGCTACGAGATCCCCTATCATGGCTGTCGGTGTTGAGCGATCGACGGCGCCCCGCGGACCTGTCCGCGGGGCCAGGTGCTCACGCGGCGCTCAGGGCTTCTTGAGGTAAAAGTTGTAGCTGCCGCTGCCGCTGTACGAGGACACCACCACGGGGTCGCCGGCGGCGGAGGCGGCGGCTGGCCGCCGGAGTACGCCGCGCCGCAGGTGCTGCTGAGCACCCCGCTCGGCGAGCCCGCGCTGCAACCACCGGCCCAGGTGCCCCCGCCGACGTTGGGCGCCTTCGGGAAGTTGCCGCAGGCTGCCGTCGGGTTCCACGTGCCGTCCGCGTTGTGACACGGCGTCAGGTCGAGGCCGACCGTGGTCTCGAACCAGGCCATGCCCTTGTGCATCATCGAGTAATTGCCGCCAGTGCCACAGTCCCCGCCGTAGGAGGTGATGCCGAACACGCGCCACGTACCGTCGGCGAGCGGCACGAAGGCCGGGCCGCCCGAGTCGCCCTGGCAGGTGTCCTTGCCGTTGCCGCCGATCGAGACCTCGTTGTTGGCGTCGATGCCGTTGATCGTGGTGGTGACGTGGCGCTTGATCCCGTAGGGGCCGTTGTCCGCGTTGCCGAAGCCGACCAGCGTGACGGCCTTGCCTGCAGGACGCTCGTCTCGCAGCCCATCAGGATCGGCGTGATCGGGACATTGGTGACCGGGGTCGACAGTTTGCACACCGCGAAGTCGTTGCCGCTGCCCGGGTTGCCGCCGGGGATGATCTGGCAAGAGCTCGGGGTGACGGTCTTCGCGGGCTGTAGCTGGCGCCGCAGTGCGACGCGTAGATCACGACCTGCGGGTGCACGAGCGTGCCCGAACAGGCGCCGCCGAGCTCGACCGTCGACGGCCAGCCGCACACCGGCACCGTCGTGCCGCCGTAGATCGCCTCGGGGCCCTCGTCGACGTCCGTGAACTGATCGCTCCCCTCGTCGATGTCGGCAGTGGGCGGCGGCGCAGGGACCAGGAACAGGGTGCTGCGATTGGCGTGGGGCATCTTGGTCATTGCGGGTCGGCTTTCATGAATCTCAAAACCTGTCCGAAAGCGCAGGTGTCGACATATCGGCGCGCGCCGTTCACGGTGAGCGGACGCGCGCCTACGCCGCCAGACGCCGTATTCTTCCAGGTGTTCAGGTGCCGCCGCCGTGGCGCAGCGGCTACGCTCGCGGGCATGCGCAGCGACACTGTCCTCGTCACCGGCGCCGCCGGGTTCATCGGTCATCATGTGGTGCGGCTGCTACGGGCCGAGGGCCGGCGGGTCCGGGCGCTGGTCCGGCCCGGCGAGGACACTCGCAACCTCGATGAACTGGCCGACCCGGACATCGAGCGGGTCGAGGGAGACATCCTCGATCGGCCGACGCTCGCCAGGCACATGGACGGCTGCGACGTCGTCTATCACCTCGCGGCGATCTACAGGACCTGGGTCCCGGACCCGAAGGTCATCTACGACGTCAACGTGACGGGCACCGCTCATGTGCTGGCGACCGCGGTCGCGCTCGGCGTGCGGCGGGTCGTCTACACCAGCTCGATCGCGGCGATCGGGCTCGATCCCACGGGGCAGCCGGCCGACGAGGACACCCCCTACAATCTCTGGCCGCACGCCTTCGACTACGTGCGCTCGAAGTATCTGGCGCACCACGTCGCGCTGGCGTTCGCGCCGATCCTCGACCTCGTGGTCGTCAACCCTGGCATGCCGCTCGGGCCCGGGGACATCGCGCCGACGCCGACCGGCCGCACCCTCATCGACACGCTCAACGGCAAGATCCGGGTCAGCTTCGACGGCGGCCTCAACCTCGTCGATGTCGAGGACGTCGCGCGCGGGCACCTGCTCGCCGAGGCCCGCGGCCGGCGCGGCGAGGCCTACCTGCTGACCGGCCACAACCTCTCGATCTTCGAGATGATCGGCGAGCTGCGGCAGGTCGTCGGCATGCGGCACGGGATGCTCCGCGTGCCCGCCGGCGTCGCATCGGCGGTTGGGCGCGTGCTCGAGGGCTGGGCCGAGCGCGTGTCACGACGTGAGCCGCTGATCACCCCCGGCACCGTCGCGTACGCCAGTCAGCGCCTGTTCTACGACCACGGCAAGGCGCGCGACGAGCTCGGCTTCACGGTGCGTCCCCTCGCCGAGACGCTGCACCGCGCGGTCGACTGGTTCGTCGCCCACGGGCACGTGCACCCATCCGCCGCCGCCGCGCTGACCCGTGGCGCGCCGCCGCGGGCATGAAAAAGTAGAAACAGGAGAAACAGGAGAAACAG
>JAYUXQ010001131.1:0-7186 GCA_043752905.1 Nannocystis sp.
CAACATCTTGCTGCTCGGCCCGACGGGCTCCGGCAAGACGCTGATGGCGCAGACCCTGGCGCGCATCCTCGACGTGCCCTTCGCCATCGCGGACGCCACCAGCCTCACCGAGGCCGGCTACGTCGGCGAGGACGTCGAGAACATCATCGTCAACTTGCTGCAAAACGCCGACCACGACGTCGAGCGCGCGCAGCGGGGCATCATCTACATCGACGAGATCGACAAGATCGCCCGCAAGGGTGAGAACCCGTCGATCACCCGCGACGTCTCCGGCGAGGGCGTGCAGCAGGCGCTGCTGAAGATCCTCGAGGGTACGGTCGCCAGCGTGCCGCCCAAGGGCGGACGCAAGCACCCGCAGCAGGACTTCCTGCAGGTCGACACGACCAACATCCTGTTCATCTGCGGCGGCGCCTTCGCGGGCCTCGAGGACATCATCGACCACCGCATGTCGGCGAAGACGCTCGGCTTCGGGGTCCAGCACGCGGCCAAGAAGGAGCTCCGCCAGTGGGAGCTGCTCAAGAACGTGCAGAGCGAGGACCTGATGAAGTTTGGGCTCATCCCCGAGTTCATCGGCCGCCTGCCGATCGTCGCCCCGCTGCACGACCTCGACGAGGCCGCGCTGGTGTCGATCCTGACGCAGCCGAAGAACGCGCTCGTGAAGCAGTACGAGCGCCTGCTCGGCATCGACGGCGTCGGCCTCAAGTTCACCGAGGGCGCGCTCAAGGCCGTCGCCCAAAAGGCCCGCGCTCAAAAGGCCGGCGCCCGCGGCCTCCGCACGATCCTCGAGAAGGCGATGCTCGACGTGATGTACGAGATCCCCAGCTCCAACAACATCCGCGAAGTGATCGTCAACGAGGACACCATCTCGCAGGGCAAACAGCCCATAGTCCTGTACGAGAACGAGGAAGCCGCCAAAGAGGCGAGCTGAAGCGCCTGACAGCGAAAGTGCAAGAAAGAGGGTCGGCCAGCGCCGGCCCTCTTTCGTTTAATCAGGCCCGGCGCCGCAATAGGACCCATCGGGCCAGGCGCACACGCCCGGGCCCGCCCCGAGGGCATCGCCGACGGCGCAGGCCTCACCAAAGGTGCAGTAGCGACACTCCATTCCCTCGCGCGGGCAATCCTCGTCGGTCGCGCAGGTCAGCATGCACAGACCCGGTTCGTCCGGGGCCTGGTTGTCCCACAGGCAGTTGCCCGCCAGCGACTCGTCTCCGCAGCGGCCGAGACCGTCGCAGGTCGGGCCGCACACCGACGAGTCCCCGAACGCCACGCAGGGCCTCTTACAGCGGGCGCTGCCCCCGACGCAGGGGATGTAACGCGCGGCGGGGTCGCTCGAATGTTCGCAAGCGACGAGCCGTCGCATCACGTTCACTTGCTGAGCGTGTCGACGCTGAGCTTGCCGTTGCTGGTGAACTTGCCCTGGGTGGCGCGGGCTTCCTTGAGGCCGCTGGTTCGGAGGACCCACATCTGCTTGGTCGCGGCGACGTCGTCGTTCTCGCGGGCGCGGATCTCGATGATGTTGTTGCCGGGGGTCAGCGGGATGTCGGCGGCGAACTCGAGGCGGCCGGTCTTCGGGTCGGAGGAGGCTTGATAGAACACCTTCTCCGCGCTGCCGAACAGGTTACGCGCGGGGTTGTAGACGCTGATGTACACGTCGCGCACGGCCTCGTCGTCGGTCGCGGTGCCGCTGATGTGCACGCGGTCGCCATCGGTCTGGGTGACGGCGCCGACGAGCGCGATCCTCGGCGGCGAGATCGCCAGCAGCTCGCTGATCTTCGGCTTGCCGGTACCGCCGGGCTTGACGTCCGCCGCCCTGGCGAACGCGAAGCGCTTGCCCTCGAGCTCGACGCGGTACCAGCCGTCGGCGACGCCGAGCACCTTGAGCGCGCTGCCGGGCTCGGCGCGGGCGACCTTTTGCGACTGCTCCTTGAGCGGGCTGGCGTACAGGTCGGCGCCGGTGGCCGCGAGCACGTGGCCCGAGCCGGCCGCGAAAGTGACGGTGCTGGCCGCCAGCGGGAAGCTGAGCTTCTCCGCCAGGGTGGCACCGATCTTTGCGTCGGCGACGCCGAGCTGGAGCTTGACCACGCCGTTCTCGGCGGGCTTCTTCACCTCGAGGTCGAACTCGACGACCCTCGCCTCGCCGGGCAGGACCACCTTGACGTTCTCGCGGCCGCTGTGCAGGAACACGGCGTCGCCGACGAGGTTGCGCATCGTCACCCAGGTGTCGATCGCCTTGCCCTCACCGGTATTCTTGAAATTGACGCGCATACGCACGCGCTCGCCGACCTGCAGCGCGCCGTCGGCGTTACCGCGGACGTTGGCGCCGAGCTTCGGGTCGTCGAGGATCTGGTAGCCGAACGCGAACTGCGGGCGCGGCAGGCCCTCGCTGCTGATGTCGATCGTCGTCTGCGAGCCCGGCGCGAGCCTGGCACCGTGCTGGTCGAACACCTGCCACTCGACACGGTCGGTGCGTGATAGCTCGTGCTCCGAGACCGAGAGCTTGAGCGGCATGCTCCTGGTCTGGCCGGGGTCCATGCGGCCGAACAGCAGCTCGCGCTCGTCGAAGTAGCTGTAGTCGGAGTCCGAGTAGGCGCGGACCTGGAAGGCCGGCGCGGTGCCCTCGTTGGTGACGGTGACGGTGACGGTGCCGGACTCGCCGGCGCCGATCGTGTTGCCGGCCTTGTCGCTGCGGATCGCCATGCGCAGGAGCGGCGCCTTGCCGGCCTCCGGCGCGGGACCCGGGGCCCAGTCGATGCCGCGCTTTTGCAGCGAGGCGACGATGCGGGCCTGCTCGATGGCGGTCTGCTGGGCCACGAAGTCGCCGATCTTCGCGAGGATGCCGTCGCGGCTCGGGGTCGGGGCCCACACGACGAGGTCGCGGGCCATGCGGATCTCCGGGTCCTCGAGCAGGGCCTCGAGGGTGGGGCGGCCGGACTTGTCGGTCTTGGTCTTGAGGGTGGCGGCCTTCTTCGCCTTCTTGTCCTTGCCCTCGCCCTCCTCTTCCTCCTCGTAGATATTGCCGAGGAAGTACAGCGGGCCCGCGGCGATCTTGTGCGAGGGGTCGGCCTTGGTCGAGGTCAGGTGCGAGGCGAGCGACTCCTCGCGCACGAGGTCGAAGCGCTTGCGGCCGTGATATGCCGTGTAGTCCTTGGTGATGAGGACGGGGATCGTCTCGAGGTCGGGGCTGACGCCGACCGACTGGATCGAGACGTCGCCAGGGGTGAGGTACTGGGCGATCGTCAGCTTGAGCGCGAGCTCCTTGTCGCCGACCTTGCGGTCGTGCAACACCTGCACCGAGCCCTTGCCGAAGGTGCGGCGGCCGATGAGCACCGCGCGGCCGAGGTTGCGCAGCGCGCCGGCGACGATCTCCGTCGCGCTCGCCGAGCCCTGGTCGATGATGACGACGACCGGGAGGTTGGGGAAGTCGTAGCGGTCGTCGGCGGCGAGCTCCTCGCGCGGCGAGGACGAGCCGACGGTCGAGACGATCGTGCCGGTCTTGAGGAACGCGTCGGCGACCTCGACGGCGGCGGTGAGCAAGCCGCCGGGGTTGTCGCGCATGTCGAGCACGACGCCGCGGACACCGGCCTTCTCGAATTCGGCGAGCTTGGCCCGCAGCTCCTTGCCGGTGGTCTGGGCGAAGTTCTTGTTGAGCTGGACCAGGCCGATCTTGACCGGGTTGCCCTGCGCGTCGGTGCCGGGGAGAATGTCACCCTGCACCGAATCCAGGGTGATCACGTCGCGCGTGATCGGGAAATTCTTGACCTTGTCGGTGCCCTCGCGGCGAATGTACAGCGTGACGGTGGTGCCGGGGTCGCCGCGCATGTGGTCGACGGCGTCCGACAGGCCCATCGTGACGGTCGACTCCTCGTCGACCTGGACGATGCGGTCGCCGGCCTCGATGCCGGCCTTCGCGGCCGGGTTGCCGTCGATCACGCGGAGCACGGTGATCTGCGCGTCGCGCATGCCGACCTCGATGCCCAGGCCGCCGAAGCTGCCCTTCGTGCTGGTCTTCATGGTCTCGAAGTCGTCGGGGCGCAGGAGGTTGGTGTGCGGGTCGAGCGTGCCGAGTACGCCCTCGACGATCGCGTACTCTGCCGAGCGCTGCTCCTCGTCCGAGAGGGTGGTGTGGCGATTGACGAAGCGAAACACCTCGCGCACGTGCGTGCTCACGGCCCACAGCGCCTCGACGTCGCCGATATGAAACTCCTGCTCGGCCGTGCCGACGCGCACGCGCACGCGCACGGCCTTCTGTCCGGGGGTCGCGGCGAGCGGCTCGACGAGCACCTGTGGGATCGCCTTCTCGAGGCCCTCGAGGCCGGCGACGGCCATCTTGTGCGGGTCGATGCGCTCGGGCTCGACGTAATACTTGGCGACGTACCACAGGGTCCAGTCGAGGATCCTCAGGTCGGTGGCGTCGTAGCCCTGGGCGACTCGACCCGGGGCGCGGGCCTCGCCCTTCTGGGCCTGCGCCGTGGTGTCCTGCACGGTCGTGAGGCCGAGCGCGAGGGCCAGTGATCCGAACACGATGGCCGGCGTGGAGGCCCTGGCAAAACGGGGGCGAGACGGTGTTTGTCCGGTCACAAACCCAGTCTAACGGCCTGCGCAGGGCGAGGCCACCATACCCGCGAGTGATTGTCGGGAAGCGATGGCGTGAAACCATGCTCGAGCACCACGGGTCACGGGAGGTCGTGGGCGGACCAGCCTCGTGTTCGCGGGCGACGCGCAGCAAGGCCGCCTGAAGTCGCAAACCCGCTCGCACGTTCCCGGGGCAGACCCGGGTACCCAAGTGGGGCGCTCGCGGCGTAGACTCCGCCAGCATGTCGGAACGCAAGCGCAGTCCAGCGGGGCGGCCCGCTGGCGCGAACAAGCGAGGGAAGCCGGTCGTCGACCTCGTGCCGGCGGCCGCGAGCCGGCCAGTGCCCGAGGTGGTCGCGGCCGAGGTCGTTGAGGGGGAGCCGATCGACGCGGAGGCAGTCGAGGCAGTCGACGCGGAGGAGGCGGACGCCGAGGAGGTCGACGAGGCGGACGAGGCCGAGGAGGCGCTGGCGGACGTCGAGCCGGCGACGGACGAGGAGCTCGACGCGATTGCGCGGGAGATCGGTCGACCGACGCCCGCGACCACGACCACGGCGCTGGCCCGGCGCGACCCGATGGGCCAGTACATGGCGGAGGTCCGGCGCTACCCGCTGCTGACCCGCGAGGAGGAGCACACGCTCGCGGTGCGATGGATCGAGCACGGCGACAAGGAGGCAGGTCGACGGCTGGTGACCTCGAACCTGCGGCTCGTGGTGAAGATCGCCCACGAGTACAAGCGCACGTATCAAAACCTCCTGGATCTGGTCCAGGAGGGCAACGTGGGGCTGATCCAGGCGGTCAAGAAATTCGACCCGTATCGCGGGGTCAAGCTGTCGACGTACTCCGGCTGGTGGATCCGGGCGTACATCCTCAAGTTCATCCTCAACAACTGGCGGCTGGTGAAGATCGGCACGACCCAGAACCAGCGCAAGCTGTTCTTCAATCTGCGAAAGCAGCGCGAGAAGCTCGTGCAGGCCGGCGTCGACCCGACCGCGGAGCGCATCGCCAGAGAGCTCGACGTCAGCGAGGCCGAGGTCATCGAGATGGACCGCCGTCTGTCGGCGCCGGACATGTCGCTCAATGCTCCGCTCGGCGACGACGACGGCGACGGCCGCACGCGCCTCGACATCATCGAGGACTCGACCGACGACCCCGCGGCGACCGTCGAGTCCGCCGAGTTCAAGGAGATCCTTCAAGACAAGCTGCGCCGCTTCGGCGCGACGCTGGCCGGCCGCGAGCTCGAGATCTTTCGTGACCGCATCGTCGCCGACGAGCCGGTGACGCTGCAGGACCTCGGCGACCGCTGGAACGTCAGCCGCGAGCGGGCGCGCCAGCTGGAGAAGCGCATGGTGCTGCGCCTGCGCGAGTTCCTGCAGAGCGAGCTCGGCGACGCCGTGCAGATCGCTCTGGGCCAGGAGTGAGCGTGGACGAGAAGCGCGGCGTGCTGGTGCTGGTGGGCACGCCGCTGGGCAACCGTGGCGACCTCGCTCCGCGCGCGCGCGAGGCGATCCTCGGGGCCGATCTGTTGCTGTGCGAGGACACCCGCAGTCCCGTGCGGCTGCTCGGCGAGGGCGTCCAGCTGCCGCCGAGGATCAGCTGCTTCGTCGTCAACGAGGGCGAGCGGGTGGGGTTGTTGCTCGAGCACCTGGCCCGTGGGTCGCGCGTCGCCTACGTCTCGGAGGCCGGCCTGCCGGTGTGGAGCGACCCGGGGTTGCGGCTGGTCCAGGCGGCGGTCGCGGCGGGATACGAGGTCGACGTCGTGCCGGGCCCGACCGCGGCGGCGGTGGCCCTGTGCCTGAGCGGGCTGCCCGCGGAGGACGTTCGCTTCCTCGGTTTTTTGCCGCGCTCGGGGCCGGAGCGAGCGGCACGAATGCGGTCGATCGCGACCGACACGGCGACGGTGTTGATCTACGAGGCGGGTAACCGGACGCCGGCGCTGATCCGTGATCTCGCGACAGCGCTGCCCGACGCCGCGACCCGGCGCGTGGCGATCGGGCGCGAGCTGACCAAGCAACATCAGGAGGTCCTGCGCGGGACGGTGCGCGAGCTGGCGAGCACGCTCGGCGACGCCTTGCGCGGCGAGGTCACGGTAGTGCTCGGCGGCGCGGTGGCCAGCGAGGTCGCAGCGGCCGACCCGGCACAGATGGCAGCGCGCGCGGTGTGGGACCTGCTGTGGGACGCGAGCCTGCGCCCGCGCGAGAAGGCCAAGCAGCTCGCAGCGCTCACCGGCGTCGATGCGCGAGCGATCTACGAGCGACTTTCGCGTGACCGCGCCGAGGAGTGAGCCGGGTGGCTCGCGCGAGCAGTGAGGCGAGCCGCTCGCGGGCGGACCAGCGTCGAGAGTGTGCTGGGCGGGTCGCGACGCTGACCGGTGTCGATGCGTGCGGCTTCCATCGTGACCGCGAGTGAGGGTCGTTAAATGCGAACGCCGCCCGGTGGGCGGCGTGCGTCGAGTGCCTGGCTTGCCCCTTTTTTAGAAGGTCAGCAGGAAGCGGAAGTAGCCCATCACGTTTAGCACGTCGCCGACGGCGTAGCGGCGGCCGACGTTGTCGATGACATCGCGGCGGACCGGGTTGACCTCGTTGGAGTTCGGCTCGACGAGGTTCTTGTCGCC
>JAYUXQ010001132.1:0-2900 GCA_043752905.1 Nannocystis sp.
ACAAGCTCGCCGCGTCCTCCGGACCGCCCGAACCCGTATCCGCGGATGCCCACCTCGCGCAAACGTCCGGCGACCCCGTCGTGCACGACCTCGCCTCGCACAACCCCGGCGACCTCGCCTCGCACAACCCCGGCGACCTCGCCTCGACCGACCTCGCCGCCGACGCCCTGCGCTTCCTCGGTCGCGTGTTCCCGGCGGTCGTCGTGCCGGCCTCGCTGTTCGTGGTCGCGCTCGCCGAACAGCCGGTGATCACCGGCCTGTTGTGCGTCGCGTTCCTCGGGCTCAACTTCGGCGCCTCGCTGCTCGCCGCGCGCCGCGCTCACTTCGCCCGGGTCGCCGAGGGCCTGCGGTTCCTCGGCTTCACCGTCGTGCTGCTCGCCTTGCCGAGCTTCGCCGGTGTCGCCGCGCCGAGCTGGCTGCTCGGCCTCGCCGTCGCCTGCACCGCACCGATCTCGCTGCCCGACCGCGTGCCCGCGTTCGGCGGCGTGCTGTTGATGGCCGTCGCTACCGCTGGCGGCCTCGCGCTCGCTGGCGTGCCCGGCCTGACGATCGCCGGCATCGTCGCGGCGCTGCTGGTGTGCGGCACCCTGATGACCGCGATCGTCGGTCACCTCGACCGCGGCGGCGCTGCGCTGCGCAGCACCCTCGGCCGGCTCGAGCGCGAGATCAGCGAGCGCCAGCGCATCGAACAACAGCTCCGCGACACCCGCGACGAGCTCGAGCTGCGCGTCGAGGAGCGGACGATCGCCCTGACGAAGATCAACCGCCGGCTCGAGAAGGAGGTCCGTGACCGTCGCGGCGCCGAGACCCACGCGCTCGAGGCCAACCGGATCAAGAGCGCCTTCCTGGCCAACATGAGCCACGAGCTGCGCACCCCGCTCAACGCGATCATCGGCTACTGCGAGATCTTGCTCGAGGACGCCCCGAAGACCGGCGATGCCGCCCTCGACCTGCAAAAGATCCGCAACTCCGCCGACCACTTGCTGACGATCATCAGCGACGTGCTCGACCTCTCCAAGATCGAGGCCGGCAAGATGGACATCAACGTCGAGGAGTTCCCGGTCTCCGAGGTCGTCGACAGCGTCATGACCGCCGTCTCCCCGCAGGCCGAGAAGAACCATAACATCTTCAAGCTGCGCTGCCCTCGCGAGCTCGGCACGATCAAGACCGACCGCACCAAGCTGCATCAGATCCTCTCCAACCTGCTCTCCAACGCCTGCAAGTTCACCCAGGCCGGCCGCGTCGAGCTCACCGTCATGCTCACCTTCGCCGACAGCCGCCGCTGGTTCGAGTTCTCCGTCGTCGACACCGGCATCGGCATCGCCTCCGAGACCATCGAGCGCCTGTTCGCACCGTTCACCCAGGCCGACAGCTCCACCACCCGCAAATATGGTGGCACCGGCCTCGGCCTCGCCATCTCGCGCCACTATGCGCGCATGCTCGGCGGCGATATCCACGTCCACAGCTCGCCAGGCGAGGGCTCCACCTTTACGCTCAAGCTCCCCGTCGAGGCGGTCGACCCCCGGTCCGCCGGCCTGCTGCTCGTCTCACACTTCTGAAGCATCGGCCGGCGGCGATATCCGCCCGCAGTCCGCCGGGTGAAGACTCACCTTCACGCACAGGTTCCGTGGAGCGATGGATCCGCGCTCCACCGACCCGCTGCTCGCCTCGCACCATGTTCCTCCGCGAGAACGTCGCTTCGCTGCCAGCGCCAGTCAGCGATCGCGCCTTTCGGCGATCACACCCGTCGTCTACGGACGAATGACCGGGACACACGACCGCAGCGCGCGGCACTCACTGCGCTGTGAAAAATCTCGCCATTGCAGGTACATTTCGAAGGGCCGTGACACCCACGTCCCCCCAGATCGTTCGAGAACTCTTCAAGTACATCCCCGTCATCGCCTGGGCGATGGACATGGACGGCGTGGTGCTGCTCGCAGAGGGGTCGACCCTCGGCGGCATCGGCTTCGCACCCGGGCAGCTCGTCGGACATAACCTGCTCGTCGTCTTCGGCCAGGACCCCAACTCCGTCGCCCAGATGAAGCGCGCCCTCGCAGGCGAGTCGTTCACCATGCTCGGTGAGACCGGCGGGCGCACAATCTCGACCCGCTACGAGCCGATGTTCGACGAGCACGGCGTCCAAAACGGCGTCGTCGGCATCACCATCGACGAGACCCTCCGCCTCGAGAATGAACGCGAGCTCGCCGTCCGCGCCACCGCCCTGAGTGAGCAAGCCGAGCTCCTCGACCTCGCCCACGACGCCATCCTCGTGTGCCGCCTCGACGGCACCCTCACCTACTGGAACCGCGGCGCCGAGCTCGTCCTGGGCCACGGTCGCGACGCCGTCATCGGTCGCAACGCCCTCGAGCTGCTGCACACCGCCCTCCCGGTCCCCCTCGCCGACATCCAGCGCGTCCTCCAGACCCAGGGCTACTGGGAAGGCGAGCTCACCCACACCCGCAGCGACGGCCACGAGGTCCTCGTCTCCAGTCGCTGGGTCCTGCGTCGCGGCGCGGGTGCCACCGCCGACTCTGTCCTCCAGATCGACACCGACATCACCGCCCGCAAGCGCGCCGAGCAGGCCGAGACCCGTCGCCAGCAGGAGATCATTCGCGCCCAGGCCCAGGCGATCGAGGAGCTCTCCACCCCCCTCATCCCGATCACCGACGAGATCCTCGTCATGCCGATCATCGGCATGTTCGACTCCATCCGCGCCCAGCAGGTCATGCACACCCTGCTCTCCGGTCTCGCTGCTTCCCGGGGCAAGTTTGCGATCCTCGACATCACCGGCGTCCCCGTCGTCGACACCGCCGTCGCCCACGCCCTCCTCCAGGCCGCCCGCGCCGCACGCCTCCTCGGCACCGAGGTCATCCTCACCGGCATCCGCCCGGAGGTCGCCC
>JAYUXQ010001133.1:0-17601 GCA_043752905.1 Nannocystis sp.
GCGAGCGCGTGACCCCGTCGCGCGCACGCGATCGGCGACGTCGGTTTCACGGGTCGTGGCCGGCGTTATGATCGCCGTCATCATGGATCACAAAGCCGCGCGAGTGCTCGCGCAACGCCGCGCGTCGGCTCCAGTTCGCGCCGCACTGGCGATGCATCTTCGCTTGAAGACAGTCGCGGTCAAGTGACCGCAGCCTCCGGGGGCCACGCGCTACATCGCCTCTTGGAACCATCACGACATCGTATTAGCCTGGGCTCGCCCCTCGGGCTGCGCGTGCTGTTCGACGAGGGCTGCAGGATTACCATGAAAACTCGAAGCATCTCGCGAATCTTCACCCTTGGGCTCAGCGCCGCCGCCCTCGCCGCGTGCGGCGACAACGGTGGCACGACCACCTCGGACGCGACCGACGGTACCTCGTCCGACGCCAGCACGACGGACGGGCCGTCGACCACGCCGACGTCGACCACCAACACGACGCAGACCAGCGTCACCGGTCAGACCACCGGGGAGCCCACGGGCGGCACGGGCACCGCGACCGGCGACGAGAGCAGCGGCACCACCGTGGCGACCACCGAGGGCACGAGCGGCTCGAGCGGTCAGGTCAGCGCGACCGACACCAGCACCACCGACACGCCCGCGGAGTGCGGTAACGACGTGGTCGAGGGCACCGAGGAGTGCGACGGCACCCCGGACTGCCAGCCCGACTGCACGCTGACGCCGGTGTGCGGCAACGGCAACGTCGAGGGTGGCGAGGTCTGCGACGACGGCAACACCGACGACGGTGACGAGTGTAGCGCCGACTGTCAGACCGCGACCCCGGCGGCGGTCTGCGGCGACGGCACCGTGCAGGACCCGGAGGAGTGCGACGACGGCAACAAGGTCGACGACGACGGCTGCCAGGCCGACTGCACGAACACCCCGGCCGAGTGTGGCAACGGCACGGTCGAGGGTAACGAGCAGTGTGACGACGGCAACAAGATCAACGGCGGCCCCGGCGACTTCTGCAAGAACGACTGCACCAACTTCGTCCCGGCCAACTGCGCCGCGCCGGCCGAGTACACCAACTGCGACGACAACCTCAGCCTGGTCGACAAGAACGACAAGAAGAACGTTCTCAAGGCGATCGGCGTGTGCGACGGCGATCTGGCGACCTCGGTCGTCACGACCGACTTCCAGTTCGAGTCCACCAGCAACCTCGCGTGGCAGGTCGCCAAGGGCTTTGGCACCTACAAGTACGATCACGACCAGATGCCCAACACGCCGGACCAGCTGCTCTACAGCCCGCGCGAGGGCAGCACCTTCCTGATGATGTCGACCGGCGTCATCAAGCCGCCCAACGCCCAGGGCATCGTCACCGAGACCGCGAATTCGCAGGTCAACAACGGCCAGAACCTCAACAGCGGCGTCGACGCTCTGCCCCCGCCGTTCCAGACCAAGGTCGGCTCGGCCAACGGCGCCGGTGGCACCCCGTTCCAGCAGTGCGACGGCATCAACGACTGCTCGGACAGCTTGCAGGCCCAGTGGATCAAGGGCAACAGCAACCCCAACGACCGCATGTGGTTCACGTTCAAGACCAAGGTCCCGCTCGGCACCTACGGTTACACCTTCGACTTCGTGTTCTGCTCGTCGGAGTGGCCGGTCTACGTCAACACGACCTTCAACGACCTGTTGATCGCCTACCAGGTCGACCCGGCCGCCGACGACCCGAACGCCGACCCGCCGGTCGACCCGTACACCGGCAACGTCACCTTCGTGCCCGACCCGAACGACGCCACGAAGAGCCTGCCGCTGACGATCACCGCGCTCGACCCGTACTACGACGGCCCGGGCTACACCGGCAACGAGCCGCAGCTGGCCGGCACCGGCTTCGAGACCCACGCCTGCTCCGACTGGTTCACCGCCAAGGGCGGCGTCCAGCCCGGCGGCGAGATCACGATCGGCTTCTACATCGCCGACATGGGCGACACGGCCCTCGCGACCGTCGCGCTGCTCGACAACTTCCGCTGGGACTGCAAGGGCTGCGTCCCGAGCGAGGTCAACGACTGCGGCATCCAGGAGCCGATGTGATCGTGGCACGGTCGCCCTCGGCGTGAGGGCGCCATGAATACGGCATGAACGGGGGAGGCAGGACCGACGGTCCTGCCTCGCTTTATTTTTACGGCGTCAAGATCACCGCGCCGCTCGCCGGCACGCCGAAGCTCAGCTTGCCGAGCCCGCCGACGGTCGCCGCCGGGCCGCCGAGGCGGTCCTGCAGCTGCTTCTGCGCCGCAATTCCGAGGCTCGCGCTGACCTCGACCTCGACCATCTTCGCAACCTTCGCGCGGTTGACCGCGACGATCGCCGCGTCCCCCGGGCCGAGCTTGCGCGCGAACACCAGGGTGTCCTCGTCCGCGAACAGCGTCATGTACGCGCCGCGCTGCAACGCCGGCACCGCCTTGCGTGCCTGTCCGACCTTGCGCACCAGCGCCAGCGTCGTCGCCTCGTCCGGCGTCAGCGCCTCGGGCCCCCGCCACATCGCGCGGTTGTTCGGGTCGGCGCCGCCCCACTGGCCGTACTCGTCGCCGTAGTAGAGCAGGGGAGCGCCCGGCAGCCCGAGCAGCCACGCCATCGCGACCCGCAGACGCTGCTGGCCCTCGTCGTCCTTGGGCGCCTGTGCCGTGTTGTTCCATTGATTACCCGGGACGCCCTGGTCGTGCTGCGCGTCCTGGCCGCGGTAGTCGGCGAGGGTCACGAAGCGCGGCGTGTCGTGGCTGCCGATGTACGGCGTCATGATCGACCCCTCCGGCCACTTCTCGAGCCCGTGCGTGGTCCAGAAGTCGGCGTGCAGCATGCCCTTCTCCTGGTACGCGAAGGTCCGGTAGCTGACCCCGTGATACAGCACAAAGTCGAATTGCCCGTCGAGCCCGAACGGGCCGATGTAGCGCGCGATCGTCTCGTAGTTCTCGTCGTTCGCCGGGTCGGGCCCGTCGCTCCAGCCCATCGCCGTCTCGCCCATCAAAAAATACTTGGTGCCGGCCGGCTCGAAGGTCTCGCGCACCGCCGCGGCGAGGTTGCGCGTGGCGACCTCCTCGACATGCTTGACCGCGTCGACGCGCAAGCCATCGAGGTCGAACTCATCGAGCCAGAACACCGCGTCGGCGACGAACGCCGCGTTGGCCTCCGGCACCGAATGGTTGATGTCGGGCAGGTACGGCGAGAACAGGCAGTCGAGCGCGTGCCCGGTCCAGTCGCAGTTGTCCGTGCCGCACACGCAGCCGGTGCGAAACCACTCCGGGTGCTCCGTGAAATACTCGTGTTGCTCATGCACGTGGTTGACCACATAGTCCTGAAGGATCCGGATCCCGTGCGCATGCGCCTCGCGGACCATCGCGTGCAGGGCCTGTGCGCCGCCGAGCCGCGGCTCGACCTCCCGCGCCTTGATCGGCCAGTAGCCGTGGTAGCCGGTCACCTGATGCACGCCGTCGCTGGCGATGAACGCCTCCTTGGGCCCGGTCTGGAACGGCGTCAGCCAGATCGCCCGCACGCCGAGCTCGTCGAGGGTCCCATCGGCGATCGCCAGGCGCAGGCCCTCGAAGTCGCCGCCCTTCCAGTCGCCGCGCGGGTCGGCGTCGGGCGTCGCCCCGGGCGTGTTGCCCGGGTCGCCGTCGACGAAGCGGTCCGTCATCACCATGTAGATCAGCGCGCCGTCCCACGTGAACGCCTGCGCCTCGATCCAGAAGATCAGGCGCAGCGGCGGCGAATCCCGGCCGTCCGCCGACCTCGCCGTCAACGTCACCCGGTGCTTGCCGTCCGCCAGCCCCGCGACCGCGATCGTGACATCGCCGGTCGGGTCGATCTTCAGCTCGCTGGCGCTCAGGGCCCGCTCCTTGCCCGCGCTGTCCCGCAGGACAGCTGCATAATTCGCGACATCGGGCCCGGCCCCCGCGAGCCCGTCGAGGTAGCGCACCGTCGCCGCGTACGCGCCCGCGTCCTGCTTGGGCCGGCTCGCCGCGCTCGTCTGGACCACCAGCGACGGGTCGCGGCAGTCGGGCACCAGCACCCCGGAATTCTCGACCCCGCCGACGTACTTGCGCCGCCCCTGACCACCGTCGAGCACCCACTGCGGCTGGCCCCCCAGCTCGTAGACCACCTTGTAACCGTGCAGCCCCGGCGCCAGCGGGACGGTCACCTGCCACGCGCCCTCGCCGTCCGGCCCTTCCATCACCGCCGCGGTGGCGAGGTCGAAGCCCTGCCACTCGCCCGCGATCTTCGGCGCCGTCGCGCCGGGCGGCGGGTCAAAGTGAAACTGCGTCGGACACAGCAGCTCGTCGCCGCCGGTCGTCGGGTCGTCGCCGGTCGTGTCCGTGCCGGTCCCGGTCGCCGTCGTCGTGACGGTGGTCGTCGCCGGGTCGCCGGTCGCGTCGCCGGTCGGCTCGCTGCTCGCGGAGAAGCTCGTCGCGCCCGCGCCGGTCGTGCTCCCGGCCGCGGTCACGTCGGTCTCCCCGGCCTCACTCCCCGCACCTCCCGGACAGCCGCCGATCGCCGTCAGGCCGAGGGTCCACAGGAGCGAGGCGAGACGCGGGTGCAGGCGATGCATGTCGGCACGGCACCATAGCCGGTCGCGCATGCCCTGCAAAGCACCGGCGCCGCGGGCACTGAGATAGATAGTACCGACGGTGCAGACGGCGCAGACGGTGCAGACGGCGCCGGTGCTTTGCAGGGCAGGCGCGCCCGGCCCAGGTCCACCCCTGCTACGATGGCACCCCATGCTCCGCCGACCTCGCGTGACCGCTGTCTCCGTCTCCGTCCTGCTCCTCGCGTACACCGGGCCCGCGGCGGCCGCACCGGCGCCTCAGCGCACGCGTTATGAGCTCCCCTCGTCCAACGGCCACGGCGCGATCCTCCTCGACCTCAAACAACGCCGGCTCGTGCAGTTCCGCGAGCACCTGTCCGCGGCGGAGGAGCCCATCCTCGACGCGCAGAACAAGGAGGTCTGGGACGGCGAGCAGTTCGCGACCGTGCACACCCGCGACCTGCTGTTCGACACCTACTTCGGCATCCGGGCCGACGGCCAGCAGATGTGGCTCACCGACGTGCCCGTCGACGAGGACGCCAGCGGCTACCTGCCCTGGGCGCCGGGCGAGCAGGGCGGCACCGGCATCGTCACCATGGTCCAGACCGTCGGCGCCCTGCGTGCGACCACCTACGCGTTCGCCCCGCAGGCGCTCGCCGCCGGCAGCTACATCATGCTGCTCAAGCTCGAGAACACCGGCAACGCGCCCTTCAAGGGCGTCGGCGCCTTCTCGCTGCACAACTACCACCTCGGCTACGGCCGGGCGCTGCGCCCCTGGGACGTCCCCAAGGACATCGCTGCCAACGGCGAGATCATCGAGTACGACGACGGCGGCGGCCCGGTCCGCTTCCGCGAGCGCGGCTTCGCCGGCGTGATCGTCACGCGTGGCCTCGGCGCGATCGCCCACCACGGCGTCGGCCCCGGCGCCGACCTCCACAACCTCGTCAAGGGCGGCATGCCCAAGGACTTCCCGGATAATCAACCGCCGGTCAACGCGATCGACGACTCCATCAGCGGGTTTCAGTGGGCCCTCGGCGACCTCGCCCCGGGGGCGACCCAGTGGGCCGGCCTCGCCGTCCTCCACGACCCCGATCCGCTGCCCGCCAAGCAGGCCCAGACCGTGCTCGACGAGTTCGTCGGCGGTAAAACTGCCAAGGCCCTGCTCGACGCCGAGGTCGCTTCGTGGGCCAAGCTCCAGGCCGACGTCGTCGTCCCCGCTGGCGCGAGCGCGCAGGAGACCGCGCAGGTCCGGCAAGGCGCCGCGATGTTGCACATGGGACAGGTCCTCGAGGACAGCTACTACCTGCGCGAGTGGCTCAGCAAGGACGGCGAGCCGCGACGCACCCGCTTCAAGGGCCTCGACGATCTACCGGTGATATTGCCCGCGAAGATCAAGCACCGCGGCCGCGGGGCCGTGCTCGCCAGCCTCCCGCCCGGCGAGTGGACCTACGCGTGGATCCGCGACGGCGCCTACGCCACGGCCGCGCTGGCGACGATCGGCCTCGGGGGCCATGCCAAGGGCGCGCTCGAGTTCTATCTCCAGGCCGAGGCCGGCCGCTTCCAGGGCTGGGACGAGCTCAAGCCCTACGGCATGCCGCCGTACCAGATCAGCCTCGTGCGCTACCACGGCTTCGGCGTCGAGGAGACCGACTTCAACAGCTTCGGCCCCAACCTCGAGTTCGACGGCCTCGGCCTGTTCCTGTGGGCGCTGCGCGTCCACGAGACACGCAGCGGCGACACCAGCGTCGCCGACGAGCACTGGCCCGTGATCACCGGCCAGATCGCCGACGTCCTGGTCGCCCTGATCGACCCCGAGACCGGCCTCGTGCGCCCCGACTCCTCGATCTGGGAGACCCACTGGAACGGCCGCCAGCGCCACTTCGCGTACACCAGCATCACCGCCGCGCGCGGTTTATGCGACGCCGCCGCGATCGCCGAGCGCCGCGGCGACGCCGAGCACGCCGCCGCCTACAAGACCGCCGGCGAGGCGTTGCGAGCCGCGATCGCGGCCGAGTTGACCGACCGCAGCGGCGCGCTCGCGGCCAACATCGAGGAGCTGGCGACCGGCGAGGGCTACTGGGACGCCGCCGTGCTCGACGCGATCGCCATGGGCCTCTTCGATCCCCACGGGCCGATCGCCACCGCGACGCTGCAAGGCCTCGACGAGCACCTGCGCGTCGACGCCGGCCCGGGCTGGTCGCGCAACGACGACCGCTGGGACCACGCCAACGTCGAGGACCTCAGCCCGTGGGGCAGCGACTACGACAGCGCCGAGTGGGTGATCACCGACCTGCGTGGCGCCGTCGCCCTGCGCATGGCCGGAGAGACAGATCGCGCCGATGCTCTGCTCGCGTGGGTGCAAGGCCAGTCGCAGAAGAACTACGGCATGGTCGCCGAGACCTACGACGAGCTCACCGGTTTGTATAAATTCAACGCGCCGATGCTCGGCTTCGGGGCCGGGGCCCACGCCCTCGCGCTGGCCCACCGAGCCGACGCGGCCCCCGACCCGGCCTGTGGCGCCTACTTCCCCGAGTCCGTCGATCCGGGCGACACCGAGGGCAGCGACAGCGAGTCGAGCAGCTCGGCCGGCACCGCCGGCACCGCCGGTACCGCCGGTACCGCCGGTACCGCCGGGACCGCCGGCTCATCGAGCTCGGACGCCGGCACGACCGAGACGCCACCGACCACCGGCGTGACACCGACGGGATCCGGCGACGAGACAGCAATTGATGCGGGCACCGGCGGACCGATGACCGGCACCGCCGGCACCGCCGGAAGCGACACCGACACCGGCCCGAGTGGCGCCGGTGATACCGGCTGCGCCTGCCGCGGTGAACCACGCGAGCAGGGCAGGGTGGCGCTGCTGTTGCCAATGATAGCGCTGCTCATTCGCCGACGTCGCCGGAGCCCCGCGGTCCACGCGCGCTAAACCTTGGACAACCCGTGTTCGCCTTGACCGCAAAGGCGGGCAGGTCGCATGATTGCGCGCTGATGACGGCTGCTGTGAAGGACCTGATCGCGTACTTTTCGATGGAGATCGCGCTTGCGAGCGAGATCCCGACCTACTCCGGGGGCCTCGGCGTGCTCGCAGGCGACACCCTGCGCAGCGGCGCGGACATGGGCCTGCCGATGGTCGCGGTGACCCTGCTGTATCGCAAGGGCTACTTCCGCCAGGAGATCGACGCCCATGGCACCCAGTCCGAAAAAGACGTCGTGTGGGCCCCCGAGCTGCACCTCGAGCGCCTGCGCGACGAGGTCATGATCCACATCCATGGCCGCGACGTTCGCATCGGCGTGTGGCGCTATCGGGTCGCCGGCTGCGACGGACAGCACGTCCCCGTCTACCTCCTCGACACCGACCTCGAGGGCAACCACCCCGACGACCGCCGGATCACCGATCACCTGTACGGCTTCGAGGAGCGCTACCGACTCACGCAGGAGGCCGTGCTCGGCATCGGCGGGCGGCAGATGCTCAAGGCGCTCGGCCTCACGCCGACGCGCTATCACATGAACGAGGGCCACTCCTCGCTGCTGGCGATCGACTTGCTCAAGGAGATCTGGGAGCGCAGCGAGGACCCGACGCTCGAGGCCTGCCTCGCCGAGGTCCGGGCGACCTGCGTGTTCACCACGCACACGCCGATCCCGGCCGGACACGACAGGTTCCCGCGGGCCCTCGCCGAGGAGGTGTTCGGCGTCGACGCCGTCGCCCGCGTCGCCGAGATCCCGCGTCTGCTGACCACGGAGCTCAACATGAGCATCCTCGGCCTCGAGCTCAGCGGCTTCGTCAATGGTGTCTCGGTGCGCCACGCCGAGGTCTCGCGCGGCATGTTCCCCGGCCACGAGATCCACGCGGTCACCAACGGCGTGCACTCGGCGACCTGGACCGCCCCGCCGATGCAGGCCGTGCTCGACCGCCACGTCCCGAACTGGCGCCGCCACGGCAGCGCCCTGCGGTCCGCCCAGCGCATCCCGGTGCCCGAGATCGTCGCGGCCCACCGCGCCGCCAAGCAGACCCTGATCGACGACATCAACGCGCTCGGCGATCACCGCTTCGAGGTCGACCGCTTCACGATCGGCTTCGCCCGCCGCGTCACCAGCTACAAGCGCCTCATGCTGCTCCTGCGCGACGTCGGCCGCCTGCGAGAGATCGCCCGCCGCTGGGGCTCGCTGCAAATTGTCTTCTCCGGCAAGGCCCACCCGCGCGACCAGGAGGGCAAGCGCCTGATCGAGGCCATGTATCGCCAGCAGGAGGCCCTCGCCCCGTACGTGCGCATGGTCTTCGTGCCCGGCTACGACATGCGCGTCGCCGGTCGCATCGTCGCTGGCGTCGACCTCTGGCTCAATACACCAATGCCCCCGCTCGAGGCCTCCGGTACCAGCGGCATGAAGGCCGCCCACAACGGCGTGCCCAACTTCAGCGTACGCGACGGCTGGTGGTGCGAGGGCTACATCCCGGGTCACACCGGCTGGGTCATCGAGGCCGCGCACTCGGGCGATCACGCCGCCGACCAGCAGGACGCCGACCGCATCTATCGCTGCCTCGACGAGGAGATCTTGCCGCTGTACTTCAGTAATCCCGCCCGCTGGGGCGAGATGATGCGGGACTGCGTCGCGCTCGCCGCCTCGTACTTCAACACGCAGCGCATGCTCGAGGAGTACGCCACGCGCGCCTACGGCCTCTCGCCCGCGTCGGTCGCCCGCCGCTGAGCCATCGTCCGCATCGTCCGCATCGTCCGCATCGTCCAGCCGCCGATCGCACGCGCCGATGCGGACATGTTCGGCGCTGCGTCCGCTGCGCACGACAAAAGCGCGCGCCCTCGATCTTGCGGCAGAACGACCGCGATGCATCGTCATGGCGACCTGGGGGGGGAGTCGAGGGCCCTCCGGCGGACGACGTGCGGCCTTTACAGTAGACACGGCGGCGCGTCCGCGGCATCAGCTTGCGCATGCACACCCTGCCTTTTCGTAAGCTCTCGCTTGTTTGCGCGCTCGTGTTCACCTCTGCCTGTGGTGACGACAAGGGCGGCGACACCGACGCGTCGACCACCGTCACCACCACCGCCACCGGTGGGGCGACGATGACGGACCCGAGCGCCGGCACCTCCGGCGACGGTCCGACCACCCCGACGACCACCCCGACCGGCAACGAGACCACCAACGAGCCGACGACCACCCCGACCACGGCGACGGAGCCGACGACCATGGCGTCCGATCCGACCGCGGATCCGACCGCGGATCCGGCCGGCGGTCAGTTCTGCCAGGAGTCGTGCGAGGTCGACGCCGACTGCACGTCGATGGACCTCGACATCGGGTTCACCTGCGTCGACAACCGCTGCGAGGGCTCGGTGGGCGGCTGCGCCGACGACAACGCCTGCCGCGCGACCTACAGCGGCTGGGCCACCACCTGCGCCAGCCAGGCCGAGTGCCCCGGGCAGGCCTGCATCGACATCGGCGGCGGCGCGGGCCGCTGCGCGACGGTCCCCTCCGACTTCCTGATGTGCGAGACGCTCATGCAGGACGAGATCATGATGCCGGCGATCGAGGGTGGCATGGACATCGCCGTCTGCGCCAACACCGACTACACCTGCAACGACGAGGTGTGCACCAACCCGTGCGAGGACAACCTCTCGTGCGCCAATGCCCCCGGCCAGCCGCAGTGCAACGTCGGCACCGGCGCCTGCGAGTGCACCAGCGACGACGACTGCAAGAACTCCGGCGTGATGGGCTACGCGCAGTGCACTGACGGCGTGTGCGGCTGCGCCGTCGATGCCGACTGCGCCGGGGCCACCAACGCCGACGTGTGCACCAAGGACGGCTACTGCGGCTGCTCCTCGGCCACCGCCTGCACCACCAAGGCCTTCGACGGCACGATGTCGGTGTGCGAGGGCGCGTGAGCCCCGGCGGGCGTCCCTGACGCTCGCGCCATGAACCGAAGCCCGGGCCCCGCCGCGTCGACCGACGCGCCGGGGCCCGCGCTTTTGTTACCCTCGGGCATGCTCTCCCGGCTGTCCCCCCTCGGGCTCGTCCTGGCCGCGTTCGCGGCCTGCACCGACCTCGGCAAGACCGACGACGCCACGAGCGCGACCACCGGCGACGCGAACACGGGCGTGGTGTGCGAGCCGGCCTGATCGCATGCCCGTGTTCCTGCTGCCCGACGACCTGCCGGTGTTCCCGGACCCGCGCCGCGCCGAGGCCGAGGGCCTGCTCGCGGTCGGCGGCGGCCTCGAGCCCGCGCGCGTCCTGCTGGCGTACAGCCGCGGGATCTTCCCGTGGAACAGCGCCGACGAGCCGCTGACCTGGTGGTGCCCCGCGCCGCGGATGGTCTTGCAGCTCCCCGGCGACCTCCACGTGCCCCGGACCCTGCGCAAGCAAGCGCGCCGTTATCCGCTGCGGGTCACCCTCGACACCGACTTCGCCGCCGTCCTCACCGCGTGCGCCACACAGCCGCGACCGGGCCAGGAGGGCGGGTGGATCACCCCCGGCATCGTCGCCGTCTTCACCGCCCTGCACGCGCTCGGCGTGGCCCACAGCGTCGAGGTGTGGGACGGTGACGCGCTGGTCGGCGGCCTCTACGGCCTGGCGATCGGCGCGGTGTTCTTCGGCGAGAGCATGTTCTCTCGCGCCTCCGGGGCCTCCAGGCACGGCTTCGTCGCGCTCGCCAGACAGCTCGTCCGCTGGGAATTTCAGCTCGTCGACTGCCAGGTCGCCTCGGCCCACCTGCGCGGCCTCGGCGGCAAGGAGCTGGCGCTGGAGCCGTTCCTCGAGGCTCTCGGACGCGGCACCCGGGCCCCCGGGCGCCTGGGCCCCTGGCAGCTCGACCCCGACATCACCGGCCCCTGACCCTGGACGCCGGACCTCGACCCCGCCTATAACCGCCAGGTGCTGCGCTGTCTCCTGGTCGCCGCGCTCGCCGCTCCGCCACCCGCGAGCGTCAGCCCCCCCGCGGCCCCGACAACCCCGGTGAGCGCCGGCCAGCCGAGCGCGCCAGCCCCGGGCGCGACGACACCCGTCGCCGCGTCCGCATCCAGTGCATCCAGTGCATCCAGTGCATCCGCAACGACCTCCGCCACGCCGCGCGTCCCGCCGCCCGTCGTCTCCCCGGTCGACTCTGGCCCGCGCGGGCGCCTCGAGCTGGTCGCCACCCGCCCCGAGGGCGGCCCCGTCACCGTCCGCGACCGCCAGGGCGACGCCGTCGCGACCGTGCAGCTACAACCCGGCAGCCGCGTGCAGCTCGACCTCCCGCCCGGCGACTACCTGATCGACGACAGTGCCCGCGGCGGTCGCATCACGCTCTCGGTCGAGCCCGACCGCATCGCCCGCTTCGAGCTCACCGAGTCCGGCGCGCGCGGCAGCGCCGGCGAGGGCCCACCGCCGCGGCGCCGTACCGCGGCCTCACACGCCCCGCCGCGCTGGAAGCGGGTCGCCTCGCCCCTCCTCTCCGCCGCGATCCCCGGGCTCGGCCAGGTCGTCAACGGCGAGCCGGGCAAGGGCATCGGCGTCCTGTTCGGCACCATCGCGCTCGCCGTCAGCTCGGTGATCCTGCGTCGGACCCCCGGCCACACCGACGTTTCTGGTCGCGGCCTCGACAGCACCAGCTACGGCACCGAGGTCATCAGCGCGGCCGGCTACGGCCTGCTCAGCGGCGGCTTGCAGATGCTCTACGCCGCGCAGATCATGGACGCTCACGCGAGCGCCTCCGGCCTGCGAGCGCCGCGGCCCCGCACGCGCCACCGCATCGCCCTCGAGCTCACCCGCATGGCGACCGTCGGCCTGCGCCCCGGAGATCCCGCGGCCGACTTCTTCCCCGACTGGACCATGAGCGTGCTCGGCCAGGTCGCGCGTCGCTTCAGCGTCGGCGTCTCCGACATGAGCGTCAAGCAGGGCCACGGCTTCAACCGCACCACGCTGCAGGGCGGCGTGCGCCTGCAATACCGCTTCTACGACCGCGGTCGCGTGTGGCTCGGCGCCGCTGCCGGCGTGATCCTCCAGGGCACCTTTGGTCGCACCAACCCCGTGTTGATCGCCCCCGACTCGCCCAGGGCGACCAGCCAGGGCAGCTTCGCCGCGATCCCCTACGGCCAGCTCGACGTCCGCTTCTTCATCCTCCATCGCTGGTCGCTCAACCTCACCCCGCGGATCAGCGCCCCCCTGGCTGGACCTCGCTTCTACAACGGACCCGACGACCGCGCCGTCGCCCGCAACGCCGTCACCCTCGAGCTCGGCACGGGCGTGGGAGTGTACTTCTGATGCCGACTCGCTCCGTCCTCCTGCGGCTCGCCGCCCCGCTCGCGTTCGCCGGCTGTGTGTTCGGCTTTCGCGGCGAGGCCAGCGTCGAGGCCATCTATCCGCTGACCGACATCGACGCGATCCACATCGACCTCGGCCCGACCCCGCTGACGATCCTCGGCGACGAGATGGCGACCGGCCTCGAGCTCAAGGGCGCCTGGCGGGCGGTCGGAGGCACCGCGAAGGTCGCCGCCGAGCAGGCGCTCGGCCCGAGCCTGGTGTGGGCCCCCGAGGAGCGCTTCGCCCAGCTGCTCGCCGTCGTGCCGATCGACCTCGAGGGCCAGGTCGACTTCGAGGTCGACGAGATCCGTCTCCCGCCCGATCACGACCTCGACCTCGTCACCCGCCTCGGTGATGTCTACGTGCTCGCGGTCGACGGCAACATCGGCGTCGACGTCGACGTCGGCCACGTCGAGATCGACGGCGGCGCTGGCGGCATCGCGGTCCGCACCGGCGAGGGCGACCTCAAGATCCGGTCGCCCGGCAACCTCGACGTCTCGACCACGGGCGGCCGCGCCCTGGTCACCCAGAGCGGCGCCGGCGGCAACGACATCGTCGTCCACGCCGACGGCGGCGACATCGAGATCGTCCTGCGATCCGACGCCGACCTCGACCTGCGCCTGCGCGGCCGCGAGATCCGCGTGCACACCGGCACCGTCTCGACCCTGACCCGCGAGACCTTCGATCGCGAGGTCGGCGGCGGCAGCGTCAAGGTCTGGGCCGACGCCTCGCAAGGCGACGTGCTCGTCCGCCTCGACGACTCGCCGTGAAAACTCGGGGCGCCCGCACGCCTCGCGGGCCCTTGCGACCCCGGCGAAGCCCGTGCTAAACCGGCTGCCGCTTGCCAGAGTGGCGAAATCGGTAGACGCGGCGGACTCAAAATCCGTTGAGGCAACCCCTCGTGTCGGTTCGAGTCCGACCTTTGGCACTTACTCCGTCCTCACGGCCCTCCCGGGCCCGAGGCACTTCACGGCCCTCCCGGGCCTTCGACTCATGTCCTACGAGCCCGAAGCAGAAGCCCCCGAGGGTCCCGACGGCGCGCCGGTGCGGGGCGTCTCGAGCCTCGCGCAGCACCTGCTGTGCGCCGTCCCGCAGCTGCGGGACCCGAACTTCGTGCGCTCCGTCGTCCTGATGGTCGACCACTCACGCAAGGGCGCGTTCGGCCTGATCCTCAACCACCCGCTGCCGACCGCGATCGCCGAGATGGCCAGCGCGATCGGCCTCGAGTGGGTCGGACCCGAGGACCAGCAGGTCCGCCTCGGCGGGCCCGTCGAGCCGTCCCGCGGCTTCATCCTGCACGACCGCCCGGAGTGGGACCCGCTCGCCGACGCCCTGACGCCCGAGCTGTTCCTGACGACCTCCCTCGACGCCGTGAAGGCCGCCGCCGACGTCGAGAACCCCCGCATCGGCAGCCCGGGCACCCAGGCCCAGGCCTTCCTCGGCTACGCCGGCTGGGGTGCAGGCCAGCTCGAGGCCGAGATGGCCTCGGGCAGCTGGATGGCCGTCCCGCTGCACCCGGAGGGCAGCGAGGGGCAGGGCGTCACCTCGTCATGGTTGTGGTCGACCGACCCCGAGACGATGTGGGCCGCGGCCCTGCGATCGATCGGCATCGACCCCGCATGGCTGGTCGGCGCCGGTCTCGGCACCGGCAAGGGTCCGCGAGCCTGAGCTTCCGGCCCGCCGAGTTGCTAGTTTTTATCGTTTCGTCACATTGAGTATTTGTAAGAGGTCTGGACACCAAGATCTCGGGTTTGTAGGGTGGCATCCTGATGCTGCCGTCACCGCTGACCCTGCCGCTCCTGATCCTCGCCCTCTCGCCTGAGCCCGGCCAGCCGATCACGCCGGGCGCCGCCTGGGCGGTCGCACCGGACGATGGCCCGCGCAGCTACCTCGAGCAGGTGACCGGTCGCCCGATCGACCCGCGGACGATCGCCCCGATCCGCGACGGCAACCTCGTCTACGACGCCGAGAGCATGGCCAGCGACATGCTCAAGGCCCTCGACATCCCCGTCTTCGGCCTCGACCACGAGCCGACCCCCGGCGTGCTCTACGTGGCGATGGACGGCGTCACGCTGAGCCCCACCTGCAACTCCCCGCAGACCGCCAACGCCGCCCGCAACTGCTCGCCTCTGGTCAACAAGAAGGTCGACTTCCCGGCCCTCGACAATCCTCAGCTCAAGGCCGCCGAGTTCCAGAAGCTCGCCGGCTACTACGCGGATTTCGACCTCGTGATGTCGAGCAACCGCCCGCCGGACTACCTGCCCTACACGATGGCCGTGGTCGGCGGCACCTCGCAGCTGGCCGGGCAGGGCGGAGGCGTCTGTGGGATCGCCAACGTTGCGTGTGATGGTGCCAAGCGCAACCATGTCTCGCTGACCTTCTCGGGGTCGTGTGGCAACGACATCGCCGAGGTCGCCGCCCAGGAGACCGCGCACAACTGGGGCCTCGAGCACACCGACGTGCAGTCCGACCTGATGTACCCCTACGTCGCCGGCGGCTCGCAGTTCCGCGACGAGTGCATGCCGATCTCCCACGCGACCGGCTCCGGCCAGACGCAGTGCGGCTATGTACACAAGAGCTACTGCCCCGGCGGCGCGGGCGAGCAGCAGAACTCGCGCCAGGAGCTGCTCGGCGTGTTCGGCCCGCGGACCAAGGACACGACCACGCCGACGCTCGTCAGCTTCTACCCCGAGGACGGCGCGACCTTCACGACCGCCGACACGATCAGCGTCACCGCCACGTTCACCGACGACTCCAACTTCATCGGCGTCAACTGGTCGTGGAGCGAGGGCCTCCCCGCGGACCTCCAGGCCACCGGCTACCGCCGCTGCACCAACGACGTCTGCGACGACAACTACTCCGCGTGGAAGCCGATCGACACCGCCTGGGACTTCGTCCTGCTCAAGAACCCGCCCGCCGGCACCTACAAGTTCAAGGTCGAGGCGATGGACGCCTACGGCAACCACGTCGCCCAGAACATCGGCTTTACGGTCGTCGGTGCCGACGGCGGCACGACCGGCGCCACCGAATCCGACACGGATACGGCCGGGAGCGACTCGGGGAGCGACTCCGGCGGCGATCCGACGGACGGCTCGGCGGGGGGCGGCTCCGCGACGATCACGGGTGGAGCGGACGACGGTGGCAATGTGCCCACCGAGGGCGGCGGCGACGGCGGGCTCACCGGCGGGCTCGACACCGGCGACTCCAGCTCCGGTGGTGAGAGCACCGCGGGCGGAGGCGGAGGCGGTGGCGGCTGCCGGGTCGCTCCGACGCCAGGGCCCGCCTCTCTGCTGGTCTTGCTGCTCCTCGGGCTGCGCCGCCGTCCGCGGCGCGCCTGAGCGCTCGCCGACTTCAAGCTGCTGCGCCACGCCGTCGCCGCGCCGACACGAAGGCCCGCGAGCTCCGGCGTCCGCGAGGCCCTCGCGGCTGCGCCTCGCCTGCCTCGCCTGCTGTCCTCGAGGACATACGATCGCCGCGGATGGCGGCCACGAGGCCCCGCCGGACGCAGACCTCGCCGCCCCCGACTGCGTCCGTTAGGATGGCAGGCATGGAGATACCGGCGAAGATCGGCCGACATGGGGTGTGGGTGACCGGCGAGATCGTTGGCGTTCATTGGAAGGGGCCGATCTCGCGCGATGACTTCGTGGTCCTGCGGAAGATCTTCGCCACAGTGATCGCCGAACGTGGCGCCTGTTATCTGGTGTCAGACATGAACGAGTGTACCGCGTTCGAAACGCAGGCTCGCAAGTTCCTGGCCGACTGGGGCCGCGACGGCACCGAGAAAGTCAACGGGACGGCGGTATATGGCGTCAACTTTGCGATGCGTTCGCTCATCACCCTGGCGGTCAAGGCGGTCAAGTTCATCGGCAAATACGAGGGTAGCGAAATTACCTTCGTAAAGGACGAAGCCGAGGCGATGCTGTATATCGCCGCCCGCCGGGCCGCGATCGCAGCCGGTGCGCCGGCCTGACCGAACGCGCCGTGACTGCGACACGCCCGCGGCAGAGAGCGGCCCCGGGAAAGTTCATGGAGTACGACTCAGAAATACAGCCCGGCGCCGATATGCCCGCTCCATACATGGAACTGCACGGGGTGGACCTCGCCGAGGCTGTAGGACAGCTTGCTGGTGTCCTCGGCGAGGTTGAAGCGGACCGCACCGCTGGCGCCGGTGCCCCAGGCGTAGCGCACGGCGACCGCGGTGGTGAAGGTGATGTCCCTGGCGCGTTCGGTCTTGCCGAGCTTGAACGGGCGGCGCAGCTCGAGGCCTGTCGAGCCGCCGTAGTAGTTGAGATTGAACTGCGGGAAGTCGTTGATCGACTTCTCGTTGGTGCGGTCGGTGAACAAGCCGAGGCCGAGCATCACGCGCTCGGCGACGCGGATCCGGGCGCCGATGCGGGCGTTGACGTTGTGGCGCAGGTCGACGTTGTTCTTCGGGACGTACATCGCAGGCGTGTAGTCGGCCTCGGCGCTCACCCAGCCGCGGGCGCCGGGCAACGCGTAGGCGATGCCGAGGACGATCTGCAGCGGCGAGACGCGGCCGCGGCGGGCGGCGTTGGGGGTATCGTCGAAGTTGAAGAGGGCCGCGGTGGTGTCGTCGTCGCGGACGACGGCGCCGGTCGTCAGCGAGGTCTTGCGCGCGCGCTCGAGGAACGCGAGGCGCGGCGTGCGAAACGCGAAGCCGAGGTGCCAGCGGTGGGCGAACTCCCACTGTAATCCCAGCACGGCCTCGGTGCCGAAGGTCTGGCGCCTGAGGTCGATGTCGC
>JAYUXQ010001134.1:0-7169 GCA_043752905.1 Nannocystis sp.
GCCATCAAGCGGGCCACCCGGAGGCTGTCACTCGCGACCGGCTGGTAGTTGTCGGTCACCCGCGGCTGCGTGAACAACACCCGCCACTCGCCGCTGAGCAGCTCGATGCGAAAGAAGTCGTCACCGATCAGCTGGAGGACCTCAGCCCGGCTCGCGCCCGCGAGCCGCTCCATCAGGGGCTCCTCGATGTCGAGGTACCGCTCGCTGCGGATGAGGTAGGCGTGGCAACGCAAGGCGCAAACGCTACCAAATTTTTCGCTCCGCTCGCCGTCCGCATTTATCGATCCTGCGCCGGGGATCTCGCTCCGGACGGAGCATGTCGCCCGCGACAGCCTCTCCGCGGCCACGCGCTCCAGGTCACAGGGCGACGCGTCTGGCCCCCTGCGGCTCGAGCCTCCGCGCGGAAGCGACCTGCCGCTCCTCCCTGCCAGTGGACGACGGCGATTCACCGGGCCCTGCCCCGCGATATCCTGTCGCCTCTCCCGGCCCGACAGACGATGACGATCCAGCTCAACCCCGATCCGACCATCGCCGAGCATCAGATCGAGGCGGTCATCTTTTATCTGACGACCTGCGGCTACATCGACACCGAGTTCGACCTGCGCGAGAAGGCGTTCATCCGCGCCTTCCTGCGCGAGCTGGTGACCGCCCGCGTCGACGCTGGCGGCCCCCTCGACGCCGAGCTCCGCTTCGAGCGCATCGAGGCCCAGCACGAGCACTACCTCGAGCGCTTCCAGGAGATCGACCGCGACATCAAGAGCCTGCTGACCGAGGCCGTCGCCGACGGCGAGGACCCGCAGCGCTTTGTCCTCTCGCAGCTCAAGCTGCGCTGCTTCGAGCTGTTCCAGCGCCTCAGCGACGACAACCGCCGCGCCCTCCTGGAGATCGTCGACCGCTTCATCTACGCCGACGGCACCGCCCACCCGGAGGAGATCGCGTTTCGCAACGACCTCGCCGAGCTCCTCGATGCCGAGCTCATGGTCGACGAGAGCGCGCTCGACGTCGTCGGCAGCATCGAGGTCAACCCGCCGGTCACCCTCGTCCCGGTGCAGGACAACCACCCCTTCTTCGCCAAGTTCGAGCACCACTACTCTGCCGACCCCGAGCGCCTCGTCAAGCAGTTCGCCACCGACCTCCAGCTGCTCGACCGGGTCGAGGAGGCGTGGGAGGAGCAGCGCGTGCGCGGCCGCGGCCGCCTCGAGGGCCACCAGAACGTCGCCGAGTTCGCTGGCGGCGACGAGTTCCTCGACGAGCACGTCTACGTCGTGCCGACCGTCGCTGGCCGCGACTACGAGCTGATCGTCCTGGGCGACCTGCACGGCTGCTACAGCAACCTCAAGGCCGCGATCCACCAGAGCAACTTCATGGAGAAGGTCCGCCGCCACCGCGCCGACCCCGAGCACAACCCCGACGTCCGCCTGGTCCTGCTCGGCGACTACATCGACCGCGGCCGCTTCAGCTACAACGGCGTCCTGCGCACGATCCTCAACCTGTTCCTGACCGTGCCCGAGCACGTGTTCGTGCTGCGCGGCAACCACGAGTATTACATCGAATACCAGGGCAAGGTGTACGGCGGCGTGCGCCCGGCCGAGGCGATCAACAGCATGTCCGGCCTACTGCCCGTCGACGTGTTCTCCCGCTTCCTCGACTTCTTCGACGCCATGCCCAACATGCTGCTCTTCGACCAGCTGTTGTTCGTCCACGCCGGCATCCCGCGCGACTCCCTCATCGCCGAGAAGTGGCAGGACCTCTCGAGCCTCAACCGCGAGGACATCCGCTTCCAGATGCTGTGGAGCGACCCCAGCAAGGTCGACACGGTCCCCGACGACCTGCAAAAGGCCAGCGCCCGGTTCGCCTTCGGCCGCCAGCAGTTTCGTCGATTCATGACGCAGCTGGGCTGCACCGTGCTCGTCCGCGGCCACGAGAAGGTCAACAGCGGTTTCAAGAGCCAGTGGACCGACGAGGACATGCGCCTGTTCACCCTATTCTCCGCGGGTGGCAGCGACAACGACGATCTCCCGCCCGACAGCAACTACCGCGAGGTCCGCCCGATGGCCCTCACGATCCACAGCCGCGACGGCGTCGTCGAGGCCACCCCCTGGGCGATCGACTACAAGCGCTACCAGGACCCGACCCTCAACCACTTCTTCGAGTCCGCCCTGGAGATCGACATAGCCCACCGGTGACCCCGCGCGGCCCCCGCGACCCCTTGCGGCCCCTTGCGGCCAGCGCGTACGTGAGATCAGCCGCACGTCCGCGCGAGCGGCCGCGCTTGCCTGAGATCGCGGCGATCGGCCATCATGCGCCCATCTTTGCCAGCACCGCGCATCCCATGAAAGTACTCGTCACCGGGGCCGGCGGACAGGTCGGCCTGGATCTCATCCGCATCTTGCAAGCCCGCGGCGACGAGGTCCACGCCAGCGACATGGCGCCTCCGGGCCCCACGATGCAGCAGGGCCTCGAGTGGACCATGCTCGACGTCACCAGCACCGATGAGGTAAACGCGCTGGTCGCCGCCGTGCGCCCCGACTGCGTGTTTCACCTCGCGGCGATCCTCAGCGCCCGCGGTGAGCTCGACCCGCAGCGCACCTACGCCGTCAACCAAAGCGGCACCGTCAATGTGCTCGAAGCGTGCCGCCTCCACGCCGTCCGCCAGCTCATCTTCACCAGCACGATCGCCGCCTTCGGTCCCCCGCTGCCCGACCTCGTCCCCGACGACATCGCGCTGCACCCGACCACCATGTACGGCGTCACCAAGGTCGCCGGCGAGCTGCTCGGCGACTACTACTTCCACCGCTACGGCCTCGACTTCCGCGCCGTCCGCTTCCCGGGCCTGCTCTCGGCCGTGCTACCCGGCGGCGGCACCAGCGACTACGCCCCGCTGATGTACTTCGAGGCCGTGCGCGTCGGCCACTACGAGGCGTTTTGTCGCCCCGACGCCACGATCCCATTGATGTACATGCCGGATGGGCTTCGCGCCTTGATCGAGCTCTCGCAGGCCCCGCGCGAGCGCCTGAGCCGTTGCGTCTACAACCTCGCCGCCTTCTCGCCGACCGCTCAAGAGATCGCCGACGAGGTCATGCGCGTGGTCCCCGGCTCGACGATCACCTTCAACCCTGACCCGCGCCGCCAGGCGATCCTCGACTCGTGGCCCAGGGCCCTCGACGACAGCCTCGCCCGCCGCGACTGGGGCTGGAAGGCCGAGTACGACCTGCAAGCGATGAGCGCCGACCTGCTCCCCAGAGTGCGCGCCCTGCTGTCCGCGAACCCCTGATCCCCCATCCCGGAGCCGCCATGTACACGCAAGCCCAGGAGCACTACGCCGCCATCCTCCAACAGATCCGCGACGCCGGGCTGTACAAGCACGAGCGCGTGATCGACTCGGCGCAGGCGGCCGACATCGAGGTCGGCGGGCGGCACGTCCTCAACTTCTGCGCCAACAATTATCTCGGCCTGTCGTCGCACCCGGCCGTCGTCGCCGCCGCCCACGCCGCGCTCGACGACCGCGGCTTCGGCATGTCGAGCGTGCGCTTCATCTGCGGCACCCAGGACCGCCACAAGGCGCTCGAGCGCCGGCTCGCCGACTTCGTCGGCCTCGAGGATTCGATCCTCTACAGCTCCTGCTTCGACGCCAACGGCGGCCTCTTCGAGACCCTGCTCGGCCCCGAGGACGCGATCATCTCCGACGCGCTCAACCACGCCTCGATCATCGACGGCATCCGCCTGTGCAAGGCCCAGCGCCACCGCTATCAAAACGACGACCTCAATCAGCTCGAGGACCTGCTCAAGGAGACCCAGTCCGCCCGCCAGCGCCTGATCGCCACCGACGGCGTGTTTAGCATGGACGGCAACATCGCCCGCGTGAAGGACATCTGCGACCTCGCCGACAGGTACGGCGCCATGGTCCACGTCGACGACAGCCACGCGACCGGCTTCGTCGGCGCGACCGGCAGAGGCTCACACGAATACAACGGCTGCCTCGGCCGCGTCGACATCATCACCTCGACGCTGGGCAAGGCGCTCGGCGGAGCGGCCGGCGGCTTCACTGCCGCGCGCCCCGAGATCGTCGAGCTGCTGCGTAACCGATCGCGCCCCTACCTCTTTAGCAACTCCGTGCCGCCGCCGATCGTCGCCGCATCGCTCGCCGTCATGGACCTGCTGACCGGGACCGGCGAGCTGCTCGCCCGCCTCAACGCCAACACGAAGCGCTTTCGCGAGGGCATGACCGCCGCGGGCTTCGCCATCAAGCCGGGCGTGCACCCGATCGTCCCGGTCATGCTGGGCGACGCCCGCCTCGCCAGCGAGTTCGCCGCCAGGATGTCGACCGAGGGCATCTACGTCGTCGGCTTCAGCTACCCCGTCGTCCCGCAGGGTCAGGCCCGCATCCGCGTCCAGCTGTCCGCAGGCCACAAGCCCGAGCACGTCGAGCACGCGATCACGGCCTTCACCAAGGTCGGCCGCGAGCTCGGCGTGATCGCCTGAGCCTTCACAGCTGCGCCGCGATGAACGCCTGCAACTGGGCGAACGACGGGCACCACCGGGCCCACAGCTCGAGGTCGAGGATCGCCGCGAGCTCGGGGTCGTCCATCGTCACGGCCACGACCCGGGCACCCGCGGACGCGCGAGAAGCAGGCTCGGTCGGGTCGCCCACGGGTCCGCCTTGTCACGCGCTTCGCGGACGCGACAAGCTCGCGGCCTGGCCGCTCACTTCGTCTTCGCGTTGGCGATCATCAGAAGAATGATGAGCGCCAGCGCCGGGATCGCGTACGGGATCGCAGAAATGCCGCCGATCTCGAAGTTTTGCCAGCCGAGCAGGACCTCGCCGCCGAGCAGGGCGCCGGCGATGAGGGCCGCGCCGGTGTACTCGGGCCAGTCGGTCTCGATCTTGAGGCCGATCCAGAACAGCAGCGCGCCGACCCCCCCGGCCATCGCCGGGAAGGCCCACGATGGCAGGCCGGCGATCGTGGCGACGCCCTTCTCGGCCAGCTCCGGGTTCTTCATCGCGAGGTTGGCGACGATCGCCGCGAGCACGAGCACGATGCCGACGATGCAGTAGGTCCAGACCCGCCCCTTGTGGGACCGATGGGTGTGATCGACGTGGTGTTGTTGGGCCATGACCTTGCTCCGGGGCCGAGGTTAACCCGTTCTCCTCCCGGGACCTAACCCCACCCGCGCAGCTCCGGGCGGCTTCGCGCTGCTGCGGTCCGGCCCTGGAACAAAGTACGATATCTAACGCCGTTCGCCCCTCGAACGGCATCGGAACGCCCGCAGACCGTCCGCAGATAGCGGTTGATCGCCTCCCGCGCCCCTGGCAAGGTGAGCTCACCTTAGTTTTCTTGCCTTCCATCGCTCTGCCCCGAGGACCCGCCATGCAACGCTCCAATCTTCGCCACCTCCGTCTCGCTCTTTTCGGCTTCGCGTCGCTCGGCGTCGCCGGCTGTGAGATCAACAAGGCCGACCTCGATCCCGGCGACGGCGGCGGCGGCGATGTCGGCGACGACGACGGTGACGACGACGACGACGACGGCGACGACGGCGACGACGGCGACAGCCTCGGCGACGGCGGCGGCAGCTACGGTGACGGCGGCGACGGCGACGGCGGCAACGGTGATGATGGCAAGGCCGAGGGTGATGACGGCGACGGCGGCGACGAGGGCCCCAACGAGGGCGACGGCGGCGGCGACAGCTGCGAGGCGCAGCGCGACACCTGCCTGCTCGAGGGCATCACCCCCGCCCTGTGCGACAAGCTGTTCAACACCTGTCAGGGTGACGGCTACGAGGGCGGCGATGACGGCCAGGGCGATGGCGGCGATGTCGGCGACGACGGCGGCGACAGCCTCGGCGACGGCGGCGACGAGGGCCCCAACGAGGGCGACGGCGGCGGCAGTTGGGGCGACGGCGGCGACGGCGGCGATGTCGGCGACGACAGCGGCTATGAAGGTGGCGACAGCCTCGGCGACGGCGGCGAGGTCGGCGACAGCGGCGACAGCTTCGGCGACGGCGGTGCCGAGGTCGGCGGCGACGAGGGCCCGAACGAGGGCGACGGCGGCGGCAGCTGGGGCGACGGTGGTGGCGACGGTGGCGGCGACGGTGGCGGCGGCGACGGCGGCTACGAGGGTGGCGACGGCGGCGGCGATTGCATGGCCGCGTTCGACGAGTGCCTCGCGGGTGGCCTGTCCATCGAGCTGTGCAAGGGCGAGCTGCTGGCCTGCCAGGGCGGCGGCGACGAGCCCCAGCCCTTCTGATCCTCCGAGGATCGCCTGAGCGACGAAGCGCCGTCGGCCCCCCGGGTCGACGGCGTTTCCACGTGAGCGGCCTCTTGGTGCTGCGCGTGCGCATGGGCTAGCATCGCGCCATGAAGGTCAGCAGCCAGTTCGACGGCGGGAACATCGAGGTCGTCGACATCACCCGCCCGGACGACGCGCACCTGCGGATCCGCCACGACGGTCACAGCGAATTTTTGCAGTGGTTCAACTTCCGCGTCAGCGAGGCGCAGGGCGTCGCGCTGGCCCTGCACATCGACAACGCCGGCGAGACCTCGTATCCGCCGGGCTGGCAGGACTACCGCGCCGTCGCCACCTACGACCGCCAGCACTTCTTCCGCGTGCCGACCGACTATGACGGCGAGCGCCTGACGATCCGGCACACGCCGACGCAGGACGTCGTCTACTACAGCTACTTCGCGCCCTACTCGCACGAACGCCACCAGGACCTGATCGCCCGCTCGCTCGCCGCCCCCGGCGTACGCCACGAGCTGCTCGGCCACACCCTCGAGGGCCGCGACATGGACCTGCTGCGGATCGGCGAGCTCGGCGGCGGTCGCCTCGTGTGCTGGATCGTCGCCCGCCAGCACCCTGGCGAGACCATGGCCGAATGGTTGATGGAGGGCCTGATCGCCCGCCTCATCGACCCCGAGGACCCCATCGCCCGCGCGCTGCGCAGCCGCGCCGTGTTCTTCCTCGTCCCCAATATGAACCCCGACGGCAGCTTTCGCGGCAACCTGCGCGTCAACGCGGCCGGAGCCAACCTCAACCGCGAGTGGCAAAACCCCACCGCCGAGCGCAGCCCGGAGATCTTGCTGGTCCGCAGGCGCATGGAGGAGACCTCGGTCGACTTTTGCCTCGACGTCCACGGCGACGAGGCCCTGCCCTATAATTTCATCGCCGGGG
>JAYUXQ010001135.1:0-2892 GCA_043752905.1 Nannocystis sp.
TGCTCACGGGGTTGCACGGGCCGATCGAGGGCATCGCCCAGCCGTGGTGGGGGCTGGCGATCACGTATCACGACTCGCTCGTGAACCTGGCGGGCCTCGAGGAGCTCGAAGGCTTCTCCGGTTACCTGATCATCGCCGAAAATTCGGTACTCACGGATATCTCGGCCCTGGCGCCGGCCCTCGCCGCCAGCTCGGTCGAGCTGTCGATCACGGGCAACCCGGCGCTCCTCGACATGCAAGGGCTCGAGGCGATCACTTCCGCAGAGATAGTCACCATTCATGGCAACACCGCGTTGCTCGATCTCTCCGGCCTCGACGGCCTGCAGACAGTCGAGCCGGGCCACCTCGTGATCGGGTCCAACCAGCAGTTGATCGGCGTGGACGGCCTCGACGCGCTGGTCCAGACGAACCAGCTGCGTATCGAGGACAACCCCGCGCTGACCAACCTCGACGCCCTGGCGAACCTGGACGAGGTCACCAAGACGCTGGCGATCGGTGAATGCGGCGCCGTCGGCAACGACGCGCTCGACGACCTCTCGGGCCTGGCGGGCCTGAGCGTGGTCGGCTACCTCAACATCCACGGCAACGACGCGCTGGCGAGCCTCGCCGGTCTCCCCGGGGCGCTCGAGGTCGCGGGCTTGCGGATCTTCAGCAACAGCATGCTGCCGACCGAGGCCGCCGAGGCCTACGCGACCCAGGTCGGCCTCGCAGACACCGCCGAGCTGTGCAATAATCTCGGAGAGCCCGGGATCTGCGACTGTAAAGATTTCATGCCCTGACAGCGAGCCCAGGAGCGACAGAGCTACGATCAGCTTGCGGAGCGATTCGGTGTGGGAAGAGCCACCGTGAGCCGTGTCCTGCGCCTGGCGCGAGAGACAGGTTCCGTGGAGCCCGCGCCCCATAGCGGCGGGACCCCCAGGCGGGTGACAGAGGCCGACCTCGTCGCGGCGGTGGTATTGCCATAGCGCTCGATGTTGTGGACCACCTTGTTGTCGGGGATCCCGAGCTTGTGGGCGACCATTTGATTGATGCGCATGTTGGCCTGGTGCGGCACGAACATGTCGATCTCCTCGATCGACAGGCCCGCCTTCTTGAGCACCGACATCGCCACCTCCGGCATCTTCTCGGTCGCCCAGCGGAACACCTGGTAGCGGCAAACCCGTCAGTCGATGCCGTGTATCGCGGCCAGGTCTTCCCAGCGGGTCTGCCACTCGACGAGACCGAGATCGCCCATGGCGACGACGAGGCGGTCGTAGACGTTGGTCCCGCCCCACATGTTGTCGGCGACCAGAAGACTGAGCTGGTATGCGAGGTCAGACATTCCAGGACCGTCGCCGGGATCGGTCAAGAAGTTCCAGTAATGACGCATCCAATCTTGCTCGACGCCGTACCCAGCGACGACCGAGTCGCACTGATTCTTGTACCAGGCGAAGGGGTAGACGCCAGGGGCATCGAGCAGGACCGTCTCGTTGTTGTAGTCCCCATCCACCTTGTAGTATTTGAACACGCCGTCCGTCGCGTTGTGGTCGTTCCACGCGGTGGCCGAGATGAAGTGCGCGATGCCCTCCTTCAAACGCATGATCGGTGCCTGAGCGATGATGCCAACCTGGCAACCTCTCGATCTGGAGATTCTTACAGATTCCATGACCTGGCTGACCCGCTGAGACCCGTTGTCCGGCGGAAGTTCTCGCGCTAATGTCGCCCCCTTGCGCGGCCGACCGCTACTCTTGCAGTTCCTCCTCGGGCTTGTGCTCGTCGCTGGCTGCCGCCACGCTCCGATGCGATCGGCGCCGGGCGATTGCCCGAGCGCCGTGGCAACGCCGCCGGGCCTCACGGTAGCGGGAACGACGTTGATCCTCGGCGAGCTGCACGGCACGCGCGAAGTGCCGGCGTTCGCTGCAAGCCTCGTCTGTCACGCCGCCAGGACGACGGCGACGGTTCTGGCGCTCGAGGTGCCGTACACCGAGCAGACTCGAATCGATGCGTTTCTCGCGTCCAACGGCGACGCGAAGGCCCGCGCCGACCTGCTAAGGGGCGACTTTTGGGACTTCCCGATGCAGGACGGCCGACGCAGCAAGGCGATGGTCTCTCTCCTCGATGCGACCCGCCGCTGGCGAGCGCGCGGAGCGGCGGTGAACGTCGTTGCATTCGACACCGACGTCCCGCCCGATGCGCGGGACGCTGAGATGGGGCAGCGATTGGCCGCCGCTCGTCAGAATGACCCTCTGGCCCTACTCGTCGTGGTCACCGGCGGCGTGCATGCGAGCCACGAGCCCGATGCCGCGTTTGTGCCGATGGCCGTACATTTCGCCAGGCTCACGGCGCCTCATCGGATTGCCTCGCTGGCCATGAAGCACTCGGGCGGTCAGGCGTGGGTCTGCACCGACAGGTGCGGCCCACATGAGGCCGCAGGTATGCCCGATCCAGGGCCCCCGCGCATCGAACTTTTCGAGCGGACGATGCGCGGCTTCGACGGGGCGTTCCACGTCGGCACGATCAGTCCCTCGGCGCCGGCCGTGAAGGCGCCATGACGACGGCGGACCCTCACCGAATCATCTCCAGCCCGTCTCCAACATGCGCGGGTTGGTCAATGGTCGGCGGCTGAGCGCATATTGCGCTGACACCACATCCATCGGACGCACATCGTTCTTAAAAGCGAGCCCATCGACGAATCCGCGCCTATCTCGAGGCACCGGCGCCTCGGGTTTTATTGCCACACAAGACGCCTCGTGGCGTATGCTGACTCGATGCAATCTCGCGTCCCGAACCTCTTCGACTTTGCCACCTCCGAGCTATCCCAGGACGCCGCGCTCTGCTGGTGTCTCGCCTGGGCCGACAGCCGCCACGCCGCCTCCGATCCCGCGATGCACGCGATCGGCCGCGACCTGATCA
>JAYUXQ010001136.1:0-7158 GCA_043752905.1 Nannocystis sp.
CTCAGCCGCCGAGCTTGTAGCGCAGCTCACCTGTCTCGAGGGACAGCACGACGCTGGCGTCGGACCACGTGGTGAAGAAGACGCTTTCCCGCGATACGGCGAGGCCATTCCAGCTGTCGTCCTTGGGCAGCGCCTGCACGTCCCACAGCCGCTGGCCGGTGGTCGCGTCGAAGCATGCCATACGCGTGCCGGCGTCGCTGTCCTTCATCGCGTAGGGCACGATCAGCTTGCCGTCGATGTAGGCGGCCTCCATGCCGAGCGTGTTGACGTCGGTGGTCAGCGGGTCGACGCCGGGGACGAGGTCCATCCATAGAACCTTCTTCTTCTTGTCGATGGCGGCGACCATGGCGACGGAGGTGCCTTTGGAGCGCTGGCCGAGCATGAAGCGCGGACCGCCGCCCTCGACGACCAGGCCGCGGTGGGCGGTGATGCCGTCGATGTCGGACAGCCGCGGCATGCCGACGTGCTCCATCTCGGGCCAGTCGATGATGCGATAGCCGGGCGAGATGCCGCGCTCGCTACTAAACACCGGCTTGCACGCGGCGTTCTTCGCCAGCTCGCGCTTCTTGCCGGTCACGGGGTCGAGGCCGTGGCGCACGTCATCGGTGGTCACGATGACGATCGTGCCGTCGGCGTCGCACAGCTTGCGGCCCTTCTCGCCGAGCAGCACCGACCAGGCGGGGTTGCCGGTGCGCAGGTCGTACGCCTGGACCTTACCGAGCGCGTCGACGGCGATCACGTGGCCGAGCAGCACGCCGCGCAGGGTGCCGGCTTCCGCGGCGTCCTTGGTCAGCGGCTCGGTGTGCCACAGTTCGGCGCCGTTGGTGCCGTCGAAGGCGGCGATGTACTCGACCATGCTGGCGCCGCGGACCTTGCCGACGACGTCGAGCGAATTGTCGCCGTTGACGTCGGCGAGCATCGGCCGGTCGTTGAAGTGATCGGCGTTGCGCGTGCCCGCCACGGCCGGCACGCGCGTCACGCTCGGCACGCGCGTCACGCCCGGCAAGCGCGTCACGCTCGCCACGCTCGCCACGCCCGGCACGCGCTGCATGACGCCCCAATAGACGCTACCGACGGCTGCCATCACGCAGGCGAGGAAGATGGGGATGATCACGAAGGTGGCCGGGGACGGCGCCTTCGGGCTCGCGGGCGCGGCTTGCTGCTGCGGGGCCTGCGTCTGCCTGCGGTCGATCACCGAGGTGGTGCCGCAGTAGCGGCAGGCGACGCTGGTCGCGTCGGCGGCGATGTGCACCGGGGCGGCGCACTTCGGGCACTGGATGTCGATCAACTTCGCCATGCGTGTGCCGAGGATAACCCAGCCCGCACGCCCGGAGGCGTGCTCACTTGCTGGCCACGACGGGCACGAATTTGGCCGCGTCGCGGGCGATCTCGACGATCTCCGGGCCGCCGCTGGCGTCGCCGGCGACCGGGCCGGCGCGCAGCAGCAGGCCGTCGCACATGGTGGCCTCGCTCTTCTCGGGTCCGCGCGTGATCACCATGCGCTTGGCGGCGAGGTCGCCGAGGACCTGCTCGACGCCGCCGCAAAACGGCTGCGGGCCGCGCAGCTTGGGGGTGCGCGCGGGGCCGAGGTCGGACAGCATGTTGGGCATCATCGCTTCCTCGGCGAGCATCCACTTTTTGCCCTCGCTGTTGATGATGTCGAGGCCGTACTTGGTGTGGTCCTCGAGCACGCCGGCGTGGGCGAACACGGTGTCGCCGACGATCAATACCAGCTTCTGCTCGGCGAGCTTCTTCGCCATGCTGCCGCCCGCGGCGAACGCCGTGGCGCGGCCGCGCTGGGCCTTGGGCAGGCCATCGATACGCGGGTCGTCGGCGTTGGGCTTCTCGCTGGCGTAATCCTTGAAACCCTGCGCGCTGACGCCTTCGAAGGTCAGCGCGACGTTCAAGATCTCACTCGCGCCAGCGAGGCGGTACAGCGCACCCCCGGCCTTGCTGGCCTGCTCGCTCAACGTATCGAGGAGTCGCAGGACGGCCAGCTCGTCCTTGCCGGGCCCGAGCAGATTACCGAGCTGCACGACGACGAGGTCGCCGCCGGCCCAGTTACCGGCGTCGTCGATCGCGCCCGCCGCCTTGAGCGCGGCCTTCGTCGCCGCGAGGTTGCCGTCGAGGCCGCCCAGCGCGACGACCTTCCCCTTCGGCGCCGGCATACGGGCCTCATCAGTCGCGCGGGCGCGTGGGCGCACCTTGGCATCGACCTTGGTGTTCGCGGCGACCTCTGCCCTGGCCCCGGTCTTTGCCTCCGTCTTCTTGGCGTCCCTGGTGTCCCCACCGCACGCGGTCAGGACACAGAGCAGGACGAGGGCAGGCGACAGGCGGGGCGTGGTCATCGGCGCATGATATCGAAGTTACAAAAGTAGCGAAGCACGCAAGCCCGGGCGCGACGCGGCAGCGGAGAATGTTCGCGGCGGCGGCGGCACCTCGGGGGAGATGCGTGCGTAAACGCGCCGTCGCCTCCGGGCGAGCGCGACGGTCGCGAAACCGCGGTCCGCGGCGATGGTCACGGGAGGTCGGCCTTCGCCCTGCTTCGGGGTGGGCTGGCCATACCCGTACTGGCCCTGTGTCTCGCCCCGCCTGTCGCCGGCTCTGCCGCGGCGGCGCCGGCCTCGTTACCTGTGCCGAAGGAGGAGGTCCGCCAGCAGCAGGAGAACTCCCCCACGCCAGGACGCTGGTGCTCGACTGGCCGGCGCTGGCGTACTCGTCGTGGGAGTACGCGCATTCGATGTACGGGTCGATGGAGGATCTTTTTAAATGCGCCGGTGCAGGTCTTCGTCGACTTCTTCAAAAAATACTATGTACCGAATAACGCGACGCTGGTGATCTGCGGCGACTTCGACCCGAAGTATGCACGGACGTCGATCGAGAAGTATTACGGGCCGCTCAGGGCCGGCCCTGAGATCCCGCGCACGTTCCCGCCGGAGGCCAGGAGGCGGTGTATCGCACGGTGTCGGACCCGCCGGCCCCGACCCCGCTCGCGCTGATCTCGTTCGATATCCCGCCGAACTTCTGGGCGAGATATCGCAGCGATGTCGAGTCGATCTCGGCGGAGGATCTCAAGAAGACGACGCGGTCGTTGTTGGTCGATCAGGCGGTGCAGATCGCGGGCCCTCGCCGCGGTTGAAGATCTGTCCGGCAGTGACGGCCTCGAGGCCGCCTTGGTACCTGGCGATCTCGGTCTCGGTCCCGTACGCGAAGCCCTAGGCGTTGTCGGCGGTGACGATCACCTCGGTCTCGCTGGCCTCCCGTGGGCCGGTCGTGCCGGACTCGGTGGTGGTGCTCGCGTCCGGGGTGGTCGTCGTGGCCGTGCCGTCGGTGGCGCTGGTGTCGGTGGCGCCGGTCCAGGAGGTCGGCGTGTCGACGGTGCTGGTCGAGCTGGCGTCGCCGGTGCCGCCGCCGTCGCCGGGGCAGGCGGTCAGGAGCAGGGCACAGGCGAGAGGACGCACGCGATAAGTTCGCGTCCGTGGATGATGGCGACCCGAACCTCACGGATAGCGGCCCAGGCGCCGGACCTGGGGTGAGAAATGGGGACGAGCAGACTGTGCGTACATGCAGTAGACTCTGCCCCCGCGAATCTCCCAGTTCTCGCCCGGCAATCGAGGCACGTCGCAAAATTCTGCGTCGTTTCCTATCCGTGCCGGCTTCCACCCTCTTCGAGGAGGTCAGACATGAGCAATTATCATTCGCCCGGCAAACGCCAGCGTGAGACCAACCAGGCGCGCAAGAAGCAGGAAAAGGCGGCCGACCGCCTGGACCGGCGCAACCGTGGTCCGCGAGACCTCCCCGTCGTCAGCGCCTCCGAGATGCACGGCAACCTGCCCTCCATCGAGGACGCGATGCGTGCGATCGAGAACCCCGGCTCCGTCGAGCGCAGCGCGTCGAGCATCCGCGTGCGGCTGTTCGTCGGCAGCCTCAGCGACAGCGTCACCGAGGCCGACCTCCGCGCCGCCTTCGAGGCCTTCGGCCCGGTGTCGGACGCCGTCGTCATGGTCGAGCGCGAGACCGGCACCCCCCGCGGCTTCGGCTTCGTGACCATGGCGAGCCGCAAGGACGCCCCCAAGGCGATCGAGGCGCTCAACGGCTCGGACCTCAAGGGTCACTCGATCGTCGTCAACGTCGCCACCGAGCGCGGGCGCTAAAGTCCGCCCTGCACGCCCCCGGGCGTGTGCCCTGGCCCTGCCGTCCCTCGCCCGCCATCTGCCATGGCACCCATGGCACCCATGGCACCCATGGCACTCATGGCACTCATGGCGTCGGATCGCAGGGCCAGCTCGCGAGCACCAGCGCGTCGCCCTCGACCGTGAGCGCGGTGCGTAGCTTCTCGCTTTGCGCCTGCATACGCTGGCGGATCTCCTTCGCCTGGGGTCCGGTGGCGGGTGCGGGTGCGAAGCCTGGCGCCTCGCCGAGCCACACCGGGTGGAAGCTGGCGCGCTCTGGACAGCGCTTGCCGGGGACGTAGCGGACGCGCAGCACGCCGCTGCGACGCGAACGCTCGTCGGTGTTGGCGAACAAAAAATTGCCGAGCGAGTAGGCGACGAGGCCGGTGTCGTGACGCTCGAGCCCTTGCAGAACGTGTGGGTGATGCCCGACGACGAGGTCGGCCCCACCGGCGATCAGCTTGCGTGCGACGGTCTTTTGCGCGTGGTCGGGGCCCTCGCTGTACTCCTGACCCCAGTGCAGCAGCACGACGACGAGGTCGTGATCTGCCCGCGCCGCGGTGACCGCGGGTAGCAGCCGCCGCGGCAGCGCGCCGGTGCGGTACACGGCCAGCGCGGGGTCGCCGGGGGCGAACGACCGGTTGGTCCACGTGGTCGCGGCCAGCAGCGCGATCCGCCAGCCGGCGCGCTCGAGCGTGGCGACCTGCACCGGGTCGCCGGTCGCACGCGCCTCGCCGACCGCGACCAGTCCCAGCTCGCGCAGCACCTCCGGGGTCTCGCGCAGGCCCGGGGTGAGCAGGTCGAGGGCGTGGTTGTTGGCGACCCCGAGCGCGGCGAAGTGGTCCACGAGCGCCCGCGCAGCGGTCTTGTCGGCGCCGAAGCGCGAGCCGATGTAGATCGGGCTGCGCTCGGGGCGGGTGTGCATCAGCGGGGTCTCGAGGTTGGCGATCGCCGCGTCGGCGCGCAGCAGATCGGCGACCGCGGCGAAGGGGTCGTCCCCGGGCGCGAACAGCGGGGCGTAGGCGTCGAGGCGGTACTTGCCGAGGATGATGTCGCCGACGAAGGCCAGCTCGAGCGGGGCGGTGGGGCCAGCTGGCCCCGGGGACAGGTCCGAAGGGGCAGGCGGAGCTGGCGCGGGGGACAGGTCCGAAGGGTCAGGTGCCGGCGCCCGCGGGGCGGCGGGCGTCGGCGTCGCGTGTGCGTTGACCCGGGGCTGGGTGTGGACGGGGCTCGAACAGGCGAGCAGCGGGGCGGCGAGCATGGCCCGGCGGAGCATCGTGAGCGCAGGGTCTCACGAACGGCGGCGACAGGCGAGCGCCGTCACACCGAGACGCCGAGGCCGTGGATCGACAGCGGGGCGCTGTTCGTGCGGAGATCCACGAACAGGAGTGTCCTGGTGGGGGCGGCGTGACGGCGACAGGTTTAGCCGCGCAGGATCTCGAGCTCGCCGGTGCCGTACTTGGGGTCGCCGAAGGTCTCGACGTCGAGCTCCATCGCCCGGCACAGCGAGGTCAGCAGGATGTTCTGCGGGATCGTCTTGTTCGGCTCGCCGCTGGCCCAGCGGACGAAGCGGCCGGTCTTGAAGTGGCCGCCGCCGCCGCCGGCCAGCACCCACGGGAGGTCGCGGGTCGAGTGTGCGGCGCCGACCTCCATGTTGTTGGCGAACAGGATCACGGTATTGTCGAGCATCGATCCGTCGCCCTCGGGCGTGTCCTTGAGCTTTTGGATCAGGTAGGCGAGCTGCGAGAAGAACCACTGGTCGACCTTGTTCTTCATCGCGCGGTGCTTGTCGTCGACGTGCGCGTTGTGGGCGATCTCGTGGTGGTGACGGTAGGGGCCGTCGAAGCCGGCGTTCTCCATCGGCTCACCGGGGTCGGTGAACTCGTCGCCGAGCCAGAAGAAGGTGTAATGATTATTGTGCGAGTTGCCCCACAGGATCGACGATACACGGGTCATGTCGCAGGCCATCGCGGCGACCGTCATGTCCATCTGCAGCTGATGAATCAGCGGGATGTTGGGGTTTGCGACCTCGGTGGTGTAATCGATGTCGTCCGCGGGCCGCGGAGGCAGGACGCAGGTGTCATTGAGCGTCGCGAGCTGCTTCTCGACGTCGCGCACGGCGGCGAGGTGAGCCTCGAGCTTTTGCCGGTCCTCGGTGCCGACGCGCTGACTCATGCGCGTCAGGCCGTCGCCGACGTGATCGAGGATGCTCTGCCGCTCGGCGCGGATCTTCTTCGCCTTCTCGGGGTCGATGAGGCCGCTCGCGAACAGGTCGTCGAACAGCCGCACCGGGTCGTACTCGGGCGTCGGCGCGTTCGGCTTGCCGCCCAGCGGCGCCCCCGAGAAGCTGACGTAGTGGTCGTCGCCGCTGAGCTGGGTCGACTGCAGGACCAGCGAGTGGAACGGCAGCGCGTGGGTCTTGGCGAGCTCTCCGGCGATGAATTGATCGACCGAGGGCCCGCCGGCGGTCAGGTCGAGGCCATCGCTGATCTTGCCGTCGAACTTGGCGCCTGGCACCCCCGTGAACATGAACGGCAGCGCGGCGTGGCCGCCTCCCTGGCCGAGCTCGAGGAAGTTGGTGAACTCGAGGCCGCCGACCACGATGATGTCTTGCTTGTGCGGGATGAGCGGGGCCAGCGGCGAGTTCTCGCCGGGGTCGATGGTCCAGTCGTCGAGCTCGCCGGTCGGCCAGAATTGCTCCGGCATCACGCCGTTTGGCCACACGATCGTGATCAGCCGGCGCGGGAACGCCGGGGCCTCGCCGTAGCTGCGCGTGGAATGGAGGAGGGGTACCAGCGCGGCGCCGGCGCCGAGGCCGGCGAGCAGGCTGCGGCGGGAGAAGCGAGTGGGTCGCAGGAAGTTCATGGGAGCACCTCGCCGTCGGCCGGCATGCGGTAACGAAACGACTGGGACGTGGTCAACGCGACGATGAACTCGCGCAGGTTGTAGTCGGCGGCCTCGTAGGCGGCGTAGGCCGCGTCGAAGG
>JAYUXQ010001137.1:0-7155 GCA_043752905.1 Nannocystis sp.
TGGATCTGCGAGCGCCATAGCTCACCGTGGGCCTCGCCGCGGGCGCCAGGGTCGTCCTGATCAAACTCGGCGAGCTCAATGGACGGGGCTGTGGATGTGGACGCGTCGGTCACGGCTGGAGCTCGGGCGCGTCGGGCAGCGCCGCAGCCAGCATGTCGCGCAGCGGCTCGCCCAGCAAGGCCCCGGCGTCGAGCGGCGGCGCGAAGATCAGCGTGCCCGGGAGCCCCCGACCCAGCAACAGGCCGTGGTGGCGGCACGCCTGGTACACCGCCTCGGCGGCGTTCACGTCGGCCAGCGTCACGCTGCGATACAGCCCGAGGCCGCCGAGCCGCGCCCCGGCCAATGCGGATGAGCCGGATGAGCCGGTGGAGCCGGAGGAGCCGGAGGAGCCGGAGAAGCCGGCGCGCAGGGTCGCGTCGAGGGTCGCCGCTGCCGCCGCGAGGTCGTGCTTGCGGGCGGCCCGAAGGTGCTCGTGCGCACGGATCGCCGACATCTCGTCGCCGTCCCAGGTCGATATCAGCACCAGCGGCTTCTTGATGTAATAGCGATCGCCGACGAAGATGTGACCGATCTGTCCGCCGGGGTACCACAGCACCACGTCCGGCACGACCTCGGCCGGCAGCGTGTCGACGCCCCACACGCCGCCTGCTTCCGCGGCTCCACGGTACCCACCGCTGGCGGCCTCGACGAGCACGAGCGGGATGTCGTGGCGACGACACGCGTCGGCCAACATGCGCGCCCCCTCGCCCTCCAGCACCAGGCCCGAGCGCTCGCCGACGACCTCGGCGTAGAGACCCAGCACCACCTCCGCGCCGACGCGCGCGACCAGCTCGTCGAGCGCGCGCACCGTCGCCTCCGGGCCGCCGGGGCCCGCAGGATGCGGCAGGCGCGGCCACTCGAAGAAGCCGAAGTCGGGCCCGAAGCCGCGCGGGTCCGACAGCGAGCGCGCCGCGGCCGTCACGTGGCCGAGGTACCCGCCCTCGAGCCCGACCGCGACCTGTCCTTTGGGTCTGCCGAGCCGCAGACAGCGGATCGACTTGTCGACCATCTCGTCGCGCGAGGTGGTCATGTACATGTGCCCCGTGCCGCGCGGCGTGACCTGCTGCAGCAGCTCGCTGTAGTGCACGAGGTCGATCGTCACGTAGTTGCTGAGGTTGATCCGGCTCGCGCACGGACCGACCAGCTCGCGCGTCGCCATGAACTCGGGGCGCGGCCCGAACGGCGCCTGCAGGCCCGACGCGAGGTCCGTGACGCGGCTGTCGATCGTCGGCGGCGCCGACGGTGGGACCAGCGGGATGCGGTAGTAATCGGCCTGGGCGTTGCCCTCGTATTGATGCGTCAGGCGGGCCACCGGGAACGCGCCGAACGACCGGTTGAGCGCCGCCATCGCATCGGTCGCGCCGACGCGGTTACGGCCCGACACGAACGAGAACCCGCGCTCGCGGGCCCACTGCACCTGGGCCCGCTTGAGCATGCGACCGACCCCGCGGGCCCGCGCCGTCCCGGCCACCGTGATGTCGGCCGAGTAGAAGCTGTCGCCGCGGCCCATGCGGTCGTCCTGGTCCGGGCCCGAGACGTCGCGAAAGGTCTCGATCGGCGCGCCGAAGCAGAACCCGAGGACCTCGCCGGACGCGCCGTCGCACGCCACCAGACCGAGGCCCGCCGTCGCCGCGCCGCGGAGGTAGGCCTCCGAGTCGCGCCGCGCCGGCTCGTAGGCGTCGTGCTCGATCGCCATGATCGCCGGCCAGTCCGACTCGGCAACGGCCCTCACGACCACCGTCTCGTCGATCTCCGGCTGCTGGCCCTCGGCCACCCAGAGCAGCGCATCGGGGTCGTACAGGCGGCGCAGGTCCTCGGCGACGCGGGCGAACAGGTCGTCGAGGTGACGCTCGTCCCAGCTCGCGCTGAAGCGGAAGCGGATCGTCCGCGTGCCCGCCGGGTACGTCATGAAGCCGCGGGGATAGCGTTGGTTGATAAAGGCGTTCTGCGCGGCCGCGTCGGGCAGGTCGAACGCGCAGGTCGTCCCGGCGACGCGAATGTTGCTGACCAGCTCCGGGAACATCTCGCCGAGCTTTTGCATCCGCGGCTGCAGCAGCGCCTCGAGCGGGGCCTGCTCGCGCGCCGTCTCGAGGTGGATCAGGCCGCGCAGCGCCGACACCACGCACACCTGGTTCTGCTCGGGGTCGGGCCAGCGCGACAGCACCACGCCGACGCCGGCCTTCTTGGCGCAGGTCAGCAGATCCGGCGCGGTGAGGTCGTCGCCGCCGAGGCCGAGGCGCTGCCACCAGAAGAACGGACCGCCGGTGGCGAAGCCGGTCTGCACCTCGTCGACCAGCAACGCCAGCCCCTGCGCGCGAACCAGCCGACACAGGCCGAGCAGGAACTCGCGGGCCAGGTGCACGTCCCCGCCCTCCGCCATCATCGGCTCGACGAGCACGCAGTACAGCTCGTCGTGGTGGCTGGCCAGCGCGCGCTCGACCGCCGGCAGCGTCGCCTCGCAGAAGATGGCCTCGTGGCCGGCCATCTCGAACGGCGCGCGCTTCTCCGGGTTCCAGGTCGCCGCCAGCGTCGCCAGCGTGCGCCCGTGGAAGCTGTCCTTGAACGCGAGCACGCGGCGACGCGGGCGACCATCGGAGGTTGGCGGCGCATGGAGCCGGGCCAGGCGCAGTGCCTTCTCGTTGGCCTCCGCGCCGCCCGCCCCGACGAAGCTCACGTGCGTCAGCGCGGGCGGGGCCAGGCGCAGCAGCGCGTCCGCGTAGGCGGCCAGCTCGGGCACGTGGTGCACCGTCGTGTCCGTGTTGGCCCACAGACTCCGGTCGAAGCGGCCCTCGTACATGCCGCGGACGATCGCCGGGTGCCCGAAGCCATGGGTCAGCGTGGCGATCTGCGAGCACGCGTCGAGGATCGCCAGCGGGGCGTCGTCGACCGAGACCATGAAGGGCCCGTGGCTGCGCCGCGTGTCGACCACCATCGGCTTCTTCTCGCGTGGGGCGAAGTCGCCGTTCGGGCCGCCGTGGTAGCGGTCGAGCAGCGCCGAGGACCTCGGCAGGGCCCCACCGGGCGGGATCCGGACGCGCCGCGTCTCACGTTCGACGATCGCGCCGGGCACCGGCGCCTCCTCGCGCTGACGGGCCTCCAGGGCGTCCAGGGCCGCCTCGCGGGCGGGATCACGGGGTGCTTCGGGGGCGACACTCACAGCCGGCGAGCCTAGCAAGCCGCCCCTGCCCTCGCTGTGCAGACAGTGCGGTCGGCACCCCCGCTTGGCTCACGTGCACGGCCGCCGGACGGCCTCCCGCGCTGGATCCGGGCCCGGCCGCGCGTTACTCTCGCCCGGCCATGTCGCGGCTCGACCTGCACAGCGCCTACTTCGGCGGTCGCGGCTTCACGCTGTACCACGCGTGGGGACCCCATGGCGCGCGCCCGCTGACCCCCCACTTCCACGACGAGTATCTCATCTGCGCCCAGCTGGCCGGCCACGAGGAGTGCCAGGTCGCCGGCAAGCTGCACACGTTTAGCGCCGGTGATCTCGTGCTGATCAACCCCCAACAGGTTCACACCGGCAACGCCCGCGGCAGCAGTGACCTCTCGTACATCACGCTCTACGTCGACCGCCGCGTCGTCCACGACCTCGCCGACGAGCTCGAGGCCCCGCAGCGCAGCCCCGAGTTCACGCTCGTGCGCGCCGCCGGTCGCCCCGCCCTGGGCGAGCACCTGGGCGACTTGCTGGCGATGGTCCGCGGGGACAGGTCGCAAGGGACAGGTCCCGCGGGACAGGTCGCGTCGGACCCCGCGCACGGGCTCGACGTCGAGGTCGCGCTGCGCCGGGTCCTCGCTGGTGCCTTCGGCGAATTCTCCAATCTGCGCGCCCCGCTCGTGCGATCGACCAACCGCGTCTCGCACCGAAAGATCGCCCGGGTGCTCGAGTACATCCGCGCCCTCGACCCCGAGCACAACCCGACCACCGTCACCCTCGACCAGCTCGCCGCGATCGCCGAGCTGTCCAAGTTCCACTTCCTGCGCCAGTTCACCCAGGTCGTCGGCATCACGCCGGGCGCCTACCTGCGGACGCTGCGGCTGTGCCACGCCGCCCGCAAGCTCCGCCAGCGCCACGCGAGCATCCTCGAGGTCGCGCTCAGCGTCGGCTTCGCCGACCACCCGAGCTTCTCCCGCGCCTTCGCCCGCCACATGGGCATGACGCCCTCGCAGTACCAGGCGCTCGGGGCGAGCTGACCTTTCAGACAGGTCAAGACACCCTTAAAAAAAGCCGGCGCGCGATGCAGGTCTATGGGCCCTGCGTCGCGCGCCGTGAAGCACCCCCCGTGCTTCGGACACACCAACATCTAGCTGGACAATAACGCCCGAGACTCGACGATCCCCGCGCATGCTCCGGGGCATGGCGACGACGATGCCCGCCCGGTTCGGTCCTCACGGCGCTCTGACCCCCCATACAACGCCGACGAGATCCGGGAGCACGAGCGCGAGGCCCGTCGAGCTCGGACTGGTGCCCGGTTCGCGGCGACGGACCGCCCGAAGGCGAGACGCGTCGCTGAGAGCGCCCGGGTGCGGACGACGTCGGTCTGGCCGAAGCCAAACCCGTCCGCGAGGCGCTCCCATCGTGAGCCGTTCACAGGAGGTCTATGGCGTGATGCCCCCGGTTCCTTCACGACCAACTGCGGTCGATGAGACTTTTTTTCGCGGACACTCGAATGCGCGCAAGCGAGCGAGCGTTCACTCGATCGCTTCAAGGATGCATGAGCATGCTCGCATCCTCATGGATGCCGCGCGCCGCCGTTCGGGTCGACGCAGGTCCAGCGCAGGTCGTCGAGCAGCACGGCGCTGTCGACCTGGCCGTCGCTGGCGTCGAACAGCGCCATCACCAGCGTGATCGTCTCACCAGCCTGCACGGACGCGGTGAAGGTCAGCCAGTCGGTGCCCGCGTGCTCGGCGAAGCCGAAGCCCTCGAGCTCCGGGTCGAGCCCGGTGAAGTCGAAGTCGATCGCGTTGACAGCCATCGGCGCCAGCTGCACGGGGTGGATCGCTATGTTGCCGGTGTACGGCTCGGATTCGAGCCAGACCACGAAGAAGTCGTTGAACGCGCCGATCGGCGTGCGAGATGGACGCTCCGACGTGAAGAATGCGGCCGTGAGCTCGACCGCCAGCGCCCCGCCCGGCACCTCGGCCGTCAGCCGCAGTTCGGTGTAGTCGTGGGCCACCCGCGGCTCGCCCTTCCACTGGACGTCGATCGTTTGCGAGCAGTCGCCGGCCCCGGGTGGCGGCTGTCCTTCGGGACAGACGATCGGTGTGGCGACCATCGGCGCCGGCAGCTCGGCGAGGTCGAAGGGCTCCGGGAAGTCCGTCGACGGGCACGGGAGGCCGATCTGCGAGCACTCGGTCGTCATGAACAGCACTTCTTGCGTCAGCAGGACCTCGGCCGCGACGCCGGTGGAGAGCAGGACCGCGCGGCTGCCGAACCGCGGCGCGTAGGTGCCTTCCTCGCCGAGCTGGCCGACCACCTTGCGCGAGCTCGGAGGACCGGCGACGCCGAGACCGGTCAAGGTCGTGATGCCGCCGCCACAGTCGAGCCCGAGCGCGTGGCCCAGGGAGTCGCTGTCCGCGTCGCAGGCGGCGTCGGGGTCGACGCAGAAGTCGACCTCGTCGTCGCCGCCGAGGTCGAAGCGCACGCCGGTCGAGGAGCCCTCGCCGCTGCCTTCGGTCGCGTCCGCGCCCGTCTGCACGGGCGCAGTGCCGGCGCCGTCGCTGGTGGTCGGCGCCGAGTCGGCGCCCGTGGTCGCTGTCCCTGGATCGCTCGAGTTGCTCGAGTCGCTGGCGTCCGTCTGGCCGTCCTCGCCGACGAAATACGGGAGGGTGCACGAGCAGATGCACAGCAACCCGACCGAGGGCCAGGTAGTTGCGGGGAGCAGCTTCACCGCGTTCGAGCATGGCACGGGAGCCAACTCACTGCATCACGTCAACAGGGGCGAAAGTGTGAGATCCCCAGCAAAGCCATCTGTCGGATGCCCCGGTCCAAGCTCGCGCAAACAATCAGTGTTCCGCGTTTACTCGCTTGAAATTCTGTGATTTTTCGCGGCGCCAACGCCTCGACGGCCGGGTCCTCGCGGCGACGGATGGGCGGTCGACTCACGGGAGATCCGCGCGGCCTCGCACCTGCCCCCTTCGCGGACATGACCGTCGCGGTCGATCAAAGCCCATCGCCCGCGATCGCCTGCCGGATCCGCGGCGCATAGGTGCCGCTCGGATGCCGTTGTAGGAACGCCTCGCCGCGCGTGCGTGCCTCGTCGACGCGACCGAGCTCGAACAGCGCGAGCACAGCGACACCCTCCCACTCCGGCGCGAAGGTCCCCGCGCGAAACTCCGCGAGGCCCGCCTCGGCCAGCGCGAATGCCCGCGCGGACTCCATGCCCAGCAGGCTCCGCGCCGCGTTGAGCTCACGCGCCTCACGCAGCGCATCGCCGCCTTCGCGCACCGCGGAGGCCTCGTTACGGGCCCCCCGGTCGCTCCGGATCCTCGCCACGCGTGCAAGCCGGTTCGCAGGGCGCTCCGCCCCGACGCTCGGCACGCCCGGCACGCTCGCCTCGACCACCTCCGCGTCATCCTCCTCGACCTCCCCGGGCGCCGCGACCACCGGCGCGGCCCCGGGTTCGAGCGGCTCGATCGTTCGCGGCGCAGCTCGAGCGACCACGGCGTTGGTTGGCGCGGTCGGGGTCGTCGTCGTCGGCCCGGCGAGTTGCCAGCCGAGCACCGCTGCGAGGCCACCCGCGAGCACCAGCGCACCGACGGCGAAGCCGCTCGAGACACCTGCGGGTGCACGCCCCACATGACCGACGTTCGTGGCGAGCGTCGATTGAAAGCGTGCGAGCCCGGCCTCCACGTCGTACGCGGTGCCATGACTGGCCGCGCCGAGGTCCGTCCGCAGCGTCGCGCCGATCGTCGGGTCGTCGAGGAGCCTGAGGGGATCACCAATCATTGCATCACCATCCGGGAGTTTCGCTTCCCGCCCGCGGCAGGAAGGTCCCGACTCTCGGAGCCGGGAAGGTCGAGGCCCGTGGGGCCGGGAGGTTGCAGGCCCGTGGGGCCGGGAGGTTGCAGGCCCGTGGGGCCGGGAGGTTGCAGGCCCGTGGGGCCGGGAGGTTGCAG
>JAYUXQ010001138.1:0-2883 GCA_043752905.1 Nannocystis sp.
TGTCGCCGGCGAGGTCGACCGACATCGTGCGGCCGCCGACGCGGTCGCGGGCCTCGAGCACGACGACCCGCTTGCCGGCCACGCGCAGGCGTTGTGCAGCGGTCAAGCCGGCGAGGCCGGCACCTATCACGATCGTGTCGAGGGGGGCGTCGCTCACGGCGCGCGACGGTAGCAGTCGAGGCCCCGCGACGCGAGAGGGAGCACCTGTCCCGTGGGACAGACTGTGTGAGTGAGAGTTTTTAAACGCCGACGGGCGCGGTGGTCGACCGCGCCCGCAGGCTGACGATGATGATGATGATGATGATGCCGATGACGCTGATGACGCTGTCCCGTTCGGGATCAGAACTGGCCGCGCAGGACCAGACCGCCGCCGCCGAGCGGGTTGGCGTTGGGGCGCAGGTTGACGTTCTTGGCGACGCGCAGGCCGTACTCGTTGATGATGCGGTTGCGACGGCCGTCGCGGATGTACATCGAGGTGCCGATGAGGCCCATGAGGAGGCCGGCGCCCTGCAGCGAGCCGGCGACCGCGAGGGAGTAGTCATCGGTGGCGTACTTGGTGTGCTCCATCGCCATGAAGGGGCCGGCGACGGGGATGAACATGTCGCGGGCGAGCTCCTTGCAGCGACCGGGGTTGCTCATGCCGGGGCAGCGGTCGTAGAGGTCCGCGGCGTTGCTGGCGGTCAGCAGGTACGAGACGGAGAACACGATCCAGCCGGTGATCATCAGGCCCTTGCGGCGCGGCAGGGGCTTGAGCATCTTGTAAGGCTTGTATTGCTGCGGCTGGGCGACGACGCGGGTGATCACCCGCGGGGGCGACGGCGCGTACATCTGCGGCGCATGAGGAGGCTGGTACTGCTGGTACGGCTGCGCGGTGATCGTCGGGCTGGTCTGCGTGCTGGTCGTGCTGGTGACCGTGGGGGTGGTGTTGGCGCTGACGTTGGTGTCCGCCGTGGCATGCGGGGCCGCGTCACCCCTGGGCTGGGCCGAGACCTGGATCTGCGGCTGGACCAGCACCTGGATCTGCGGCTGCATGTTGATCGAGCCCGGGCTCATCGGGAACGGACCGCCAGGCATCTGCGGGAACTGCTGCTGCTGGGTCTGTGGGCCGCCGGGCGTGACCTGGTTCTGCACGCCCGGAGCCTGGACCTGGGACGCCGGGGCCTGGACCTGCGACTCCACGCGGACCGGCGTCTGGCCGGGCACGGGCTGGGGCAGCGGCGCCTCCGGGGCGGCGATCACCGGACCGACGGGGAGGGTCTCCTGGGCGAGAACCGTCGTGGGCAGGAGCAGGGCACACGCGACGATGGGAGAGACGAGACGAGCGACGGGAAGAAGACGGTTCCGCAGCATGGCGTGGGGCCTATCCTCGGTCAGCGGGGGAGTGTGCACGGTCGGTTGAACCAACAAGCGGCGGCCGAGTCGACGCCGCTCACACGGGAATCAATGTGGCAGATGCACAACGGTGCGACCAGACAAAAAGTCATACGACTGTATGGCGGCCCAGGCGCAAAATCCCGGCGTGGTGGGAGCTACCGCGTGTTCGAGCCGCGCCGGGTCGGGTTTGTCCCTGGCCGGCGGTGCGCCAGGCCGCACACGGTCACGGCAAAAGCGGCAAGAAAGCGGCGAATTCGGAGTTCCACGGTGATGGGGGCGAGACGCCACAGGGCCCGGGCGGGCGTGACCGGGCGCTCGCGGACCGGGCCCGGGCGCTCGGACCACCGGCGGACGTCGCAGGGTCGATCGCCCGGCGAAGATCGGTGGCTGGCGATGCGCGGCGGGCGGCCCCGTCCCCGGCCTTGAGCCGGTCGCCCGCTCTCGGGTACGAAGGTCGGGCGTGACGACCACGATCCGCTTCGTCCTGACCGGGCTCGGGAACATCGGGCGCACGCTGCTCGAGGTCCTTCGCTCGCGCACCGAGGTCCTGCGCGAGCGCCATGGCGTCGAGCTCCGGGCGGTCGCGGTGGCGGACAGCTCGGGGGTCGCGGTCGACCCCCGTGGCCTCGACATCGGTGCCGTCATTGCCCTCAAGAAGCAGCGCCTCGGCGTCGCCACGCTGCAGGGCGTCGGACGGCCGGGCGTCGACGCCCGGGCGCTGATGCGGACGGTCGAGGCCGACATGCTGCTCGAGGCGACCCCGACCGACCATCACGACGGGCAGCCCGGGCTCGACCTCGTGCGCGCGGCGCTGGGCCGCGGGATGCACTGCGTGCTCGCCAGCAAGGGTCCGCTGGTGGTCGCGTATCCCGAGCTGGAGGCGGCGAGCGACCTCGGCGGGGCCGCGGGGGCGCCGGCGCTGCGCTTCTCGGGGGCGGTCGGGGGCGGTCTGCCGAGCATCAACATCGGACGCCGCGACCTCGCGGGCGGACAGATCACGCGGGTCGAGGCGGTGCTCAACGGGACCACGCAGATGATCCTCGGGCTGCGCGCGCGTGGGATGAGCTTCGCGCAGGCGCTCGCGGAGGCCCAGCGGGTCGGCGTCGCCGAGCCGGACGCCGGGCTCGATGTCGGGGGCTGGGACGCGGCGTGCAAGCTCGTCATTTTGTGCAACGCGGTGCTGCGGCGGCACGTGACGCTCGCGGATGTCAGCGTCACGGGGATCGAGGGCGTGACCCGCGAGTCGCTGCGGGCGGCGTGGGCCCACGGGGGTCGTATGTCGTTGTTGGCGGTGGCGCAGGCGCTGCCCGACCCGACCCAGGGGTACAGGCTCAGCGTCGCGCCGACCTTCCTCGCGCCCGATCATCCGCTCGGGCGCCTCGGGATCGACGAGATGGGCATCGTCTATCACAGCGACATCTTCGGCCGCACCTGCGCGATGAGCCGCGAGGACGGCCCGGTCGGCTCGGTCGCGGCGATGTTGCGCGACATCCTCGAGATCGCAGGTCA
>JAYUXQ010001139.1:0-7140 GCA_043752905.1 Nannocystis sp.
GAGGTCGCCTTCCTGCGCGACGCCCTCGTCGCGCTCGGCGGCACCGAGGGCACCGGCGCCACCCTGCTGCTCGCGCTCAACCGCATCGACCTCGTCCCCGATGCCGAGCGCGGCACCCTCATCGACCACATCCATCGCGAATTGACCGCCGTGCTCCCCGGCCCCGTCGAGGTGTTCCAGACCGACGCCCGCGGCGCCAGCAAACTACCCGACGGCGAGGGCATCGGCACACGCGAGGTCCGTCGCCTGCGCGCTCGTTTGCAGAGCCTGGCGAGCCGCAGCACGACCGTCCTGCCGACCCGCGCCCGCGCGAGCCTCCAGCGCAGCGTCGACCTGTTGCTGCATCACACGTCGATCGAGGCCCGGGCGCTGCGCCTCGAGTCCGCCGCCTTGCAGGCCGAGCTCAAGGAGGTCCGCGAGACCCTCGTGCAGCAGCGCATCGACCTCGACAAGATCGAGCGCACGATCGCCGAGGGCCGCACGAAGATCGCCCTGAGCTGCCACGAGCACCTGATCGGCTTTCGCAACGAGCTCCAGACCTCGATCCTCAGCCAGCTCGAGCGCAATGACCTCCGCTCGACCGCGGACCTGCTGCCCGGCGCGATCCAGGACGCCCTGCTCCACTTCACCTACCACGAGACCGAGCGCCTGCGCCTCGCCCTCGAGCAGCTCAGCCGCGACGCGATCCACACCTGCGGCGAGCAGGCCCAGCGTCGCCTCGCCGAGACCATGCTCAACCTCGGCTTTCGCGGCCCTGTGGTGCAGCTGCAACCACCGTCGGTCGGCGTCGAGGCCGGCACCCTCGCGGTCGGCATCGCCGGCACCGCGATCATGTACTTCGGAAACATCGTCGCCGGCATGCTCGTCACGATCGCCGCCCCGCTCGCGACCATGTTCCTGCGCGAGAGGTCGATCCGCGAGCTGCGGGAGGCCGCCCGCAAGTCCGTCCCGCACGCGCTCAGCCAGAGCTTCTCCGAGCTCGAAGGCACCCTCCTGCGCGCCGTCGACGGCCATATCGCTGGCCTGCGCGAGTACATCGTCCTCGCCCACAACCAACTCGGCGCGCACCTCCAGGCCCTGCTCGAGCGCGCCGCCGCTATCCAGTCGACCGCCGCCCTGCCCCCGGCCGAGCCGGGCACCACTGCCGCGAGCACCACCGCCGCGAGCACCACTACCGCGAGCACCACCGCCGCGAGCACCACTACCGCGAGCACCACCTCCGTCAACCTGACCGAAAAGCCAGCCGCCCCGGACCCGCGCCGCAGCGCCCTCCTCGAGCTCCGCGCCCTCGAGCAGCGCCTCGAACAAATGCGCGGCGAGCTCGCCAAGCTCGCCGACGAGCCCGCCGACAAGCCCGCCGTTTTGGCCACGTGAGCCAGCCCGCGCATCCCGGCAGCGCACCCGCGTCCTGACCTCCGCTACCCTCCCGCAGGGCCCTCCGCATGACCAACGGCAGTGACGACGACCGCAACGACCCCGCCAACACCCTGAGATCGGTCGGCAGCACGCTCGGCGGCTGGGCCAAGCGCGTCGGCAAGGCGATCACCGAAGCGACAGGACCGCAGCACCCGGAGGAGGTCGTCCGCGCGCTCGGCCAGGCCCACGACCTGCGTCGCTCGGGGCAATACGCCGCCGCCTACGAGCGCCTGCAGACCCAGCTCAAGGCTCGCCCCGGCGACCCCAGCCTGCTGCTCAGCCTCGCGCTGACGATCGTCGAGCAGGCCCTCGTCACCCCCGACCGCGCCGACGTCCTGCACCTGTTCGCCGAGGGCCTCGGCAAGCGCAGCGAACGTAGCCCCGCCGGCCCGCTCGTCGAGGCCACGCTACACCTGCTCCGTCGCGAATTCGATGCCAGCCTCGATGCCCTGCGCCGCGCTCGCAAGCTGATCGACGAGCTTACCGGCTCCCTGCAACCGGAGACCCGCTTCGTCTACCACCTGCTGACCACCCTCGCGCAGGGCCGCCGCGGCCGCCACGAGCGCGCGCTGCTCGAGCTACACAAGACCCGCGCCCGCCTGCCCGAGGGTACCCGCGGGCCTCTGCGCCAGCTGTTGCTCGCCGAGGGCGCCCAGGTCGCCCTCGCCGCCGAGAGCATCGACGAGGCGATCGCCTGGCTCGGCAGCGAGACCGAGCCACCCGAGGGCAGCGAACCCGATGCCTCCGCCCGCACCGCTCGCGCCTACCTCGCCCTCGCCCTCGCCGCCAAGGGCGATCGCCTCGGCTCCGAGGCCGCCCTCGCCCGCGTCGACGCCGGCGACTGGGACGAGCTGCGCGTCCGCGTCGGCCTGTGCCTTGGGACAGGTCCCGAGAGCCAGGTGACCCGCGACCTCGCCCTGCGCCACCTGCAACACGCCCCGGACGACCCCCGCCGCCAGCGCCTGTGGGCCCTCGCCGAGGCCGCCACCTGGCCGAGCAACGGCGCCGCTGCCCCGCTCGCGGCCCGCCGCGCCTGCATCGATGCCCTCGTCGAGGCCGCCCACGCCGCCCCGCCGGACCTGCTCGAGCGCCAGTTGCAAGAGCTCGCCCACCTGTCCCTTCGGGCAGATCTCTTCCCGGAGGCCGCCGTCTCTGCCATCCGCAAGCACCTGCGCGACAGCCTCGCCGCCCCGGAGGAGCTGCGCCTCGTCAACGCCCGCGTGCGCGTACAACAACGCGACGAGCAGGTCATGGAGGACTTCGTGTCCGGCCCCCCGCCGCGCTTTCGCGGCCAGGCCGACCTCGGCGGCCCGTGGGGCCCCGACGAGGTCTCCCCGCTGCGCGATGTCGGCCTGCGCCTGACCGTGCTTCGTAGCCAGCGCGCCCTCGCCTCCGCCGAGCTGTGCCTGCAACGCGGCCTCGCCGAGCCCGCGCAGGAGTACCTCGTCGAGGTCCTCACCGAGTTCCCGGAGCACGAGCACGCGCGCGCGCTGTTGATCGACCTCGCGCGTCCCGTCGAGAGCAACCGCCTTGAGGACCTGCTGACCGCCGCGACCACGTTACTGGCCGCGATGCCGGGGCGGATCCTCGGCGTCCCGCTCAATGGCGTGCAGGAGGCCCTCACCGGCGTCATCGCGGCCCGCGAGCGCCTCGCCCGTCCGCTGACGATCGCCATCATGGGCGAGTTCTCCTCCGGCAAGAGCACCTTCATCAACGCCCTGCTCGGAGAGGCCGTCGCCCCGATGGGCGTGCTCCCGACCACCTCGACGATCAACCTGTTTCGCCGCGGCCCCGGCGGCGGCGCCCGCGTGCACTACCGCGACGGCTCGATCGCCACCGTCGCGCGCGACGAGGTCCATGGCTTCCTTCAGCAACTCGACGACCTCGAGGCCAGCCGGATCCGCCACATGGAGATCGAGCGCACGGGCCTGCGCCTCGGCGACGCCGCCGTCGTCGACACCCCCGGCCTCAACGCCCTCGACACCTTCCACGAGCGAGTCACCCGCGAGTTCGTCGACGAGGCCGACGCGATCATCTGGATCTTCTCGGCCACCCGCGGCGGCGCGGCCTCCGAGGGCAGCGCCCTCAAGGGCCTGCGCGCCGACGGCCGCCAGGTCCTCGGCGTGCTCAACAAGGTCGACACCCTCGACGACGACGAGCGCGCCGAGCTGGTCGATTACCTGCGCGAACAGTTCGGCGACCTGCTCCTCGATGTCATCCCGATCTGCGCCAGCGCTGCGCTCGAGCTGCGCACCCGCCCGCCCGAGACCGACGTGCTCGCCCAGGCGCCGACCCAGGACGACCCCTTCCGCGCCGTCGAGGACGCCCTCGAGCGTCACTTCTTCGAGCACGCCCGCGAACTGAAGAGATCTCTCACCGCCCGTCGCCTCGCCGACGCCCTCGCCCACGCGCGAGAGGTCGTGCTGACCACCGCCGACGCCCTCGACGCCAAGGCCGACGTGGCCGCCGTCGGCGACGCCAGCGACCCGGCGCAGCTCGAGTTCCGCCTCGTCAATTTCGCCGACACCGTCTACGGCCAGATCCTCGCGCTCGACGACCTCCTGACCCGTGAGTGCCTTGCGCTCGGCATCCTCCGCGCCGGCGCGGCCCCGACGCGCGCCTTCCTGGCCCCGCAGGACGCCACCTATCTCTCGGCTGTCCTTCGGGACAGCATCCTGCGCACGCTGCAAACCGACCTCACCGACCTGACTCAAACGCCAGGTACCGAGGCCCTCACCGACGTACTCACCGGCCGCCTGATCCCCTGGGCCCAGGGCTTCCTCGACAGCCTCGACTCGTCTGGCTTCGTCGCCAGCCTCGTCATCGAACACGGCCCCAACGTCGCCAAGGGTGAGGCCGCATTGCGCGAGCATTACCGCGTCGCCCTTCAGCCGGTCGCCGCCAGCTGGCGAAAATTCATCCGGGGTTTATTTCGGCACATCCGCCAGGCCCAGCGCCAGGCCCGACACACCGCCGCATCGGCCCCGCGCGCCGAGGCCCTGCGCCTGCGCACCACCACCGTCGCCAGCCTCGACGCCGTACTCATGAGCCTCGAGCGAGTCGCGTCATGAAGGGACACACCTACGGCGTCGACGAGGCCGGCCGCGGCCCGATCCTCGGACCGATGGCGCTCGCCGTCGTCGTCCTCGACCGCAAGACCGCCACCAAGTTGACGAAGCTCGGCGTGCAGGACAGCAAGCGCTTCGGCGCCGGCGCCAAGGCGCAGGAGCTGCGAGCCAACCTCGCCGCCGAGATCCATCAGTGCGCGCGCGCCTGGGCCTGCGAGCTCGTCCCGGTCGAGATCATCGACGAGCATACCTTTCGCGGCCAGCTCAACCGCCTCGAGCAAGACGTTGCGTTGCAGCTGCTGCGCCGCCTCGGCGCCGCGATCGACGCCGCGATCATCTGCGACGGCGAGTACCTGTTCCGTCCGCTGCGCGAGCACTACCCGCGCCTCAAAGCCGTCAACGACGGCGAGTCGGCGCACTGTGCCGTCGCGGCCGCCTCGATCGTCGCCAAGCACGCGCGTGACACCGCCTTCGCGCAGATCTGCGAGCGCTACCACCCGGAGTTCGGGCCCGTCACCGGAGGCGGCTACTCGAACGCCCACACGCGGCGCTTCCTCGACGCCTACAAGCAGGCCCGCGGCGGCCTCCCGCCCGAGGCCCGCAAGAGCTGGGGCGCGGAGAAGTTGCCGGTGCAACAGTCGACGCAGCAGCTCAGCCTCGCAGAGCTGTGATCACTCGTCTGCGAAGTCCTTGAGCTCGGTGCGCAGCTTGTCGAGCGCGTATCGCATGCGACTCTTCACCGTGTTCTCCGGCGCGCCCACGATCTCCCCGATCTCCTTGAACGACAGCCCGCTGACCTGACGCATCAGGAACACCTCGCGTTGATCGTCGGGAAGCAGGTCGATCGCCTTCGCGATCCGCCCGCGCAGCTGCGGCGCCGCGGCGGCGTCGTCGGTCGCGACCTGATCCGCCGCCACCGACTCGATCATCCCCGGACCATCGTCTCCGTCCGCGCCGCGCCTCGGCGCGTCGAGGGACACCGTACGGCGAAACTTCGCGCGCCGACTCTCGTCGACGCAGAGGTTGCGGGCGATCGTGTACACCCACGTCGTGAACTTCGCGGTCTGCTCGTAACGCTCCTTCGAACGCACGACCCGCAAGAACACCTCCTGCAACATCTCCTCCGCGCGACTGCGGTTCTGAACGCTGCGCAGCAGAAAGTTGAACAGTCCGCGACGATGACGAACCACGAGCACATCGAAGGCCCGCGACTCACCGTCGCGAAAGTCCACCATCAGCGCCTCGTCGGTCCGCGTCTCCTGTCCCGATGCAGTCGATGGGGCGGCCAGGGAGCCAGTGCTGCGGACCTCGTCCATGCCGCCCGCGCTTTCGGGCCGCGCAAGTGTGCGCCCATGCCCGAATCCCTGGCAAGCGGTCTGTTTCGCGCGCCCTCCCCCGCGTCCCGTAGCCTCGCCGCGGGCCCTCAGCGCAACAGGCGAGTCCGCGGCCTCGGCTGGTCCCGGGGACAGTATGCCCCGCTGCGTCCGCCCGACACGAAGCCGACGAGCGGCGCCCCGCAGCGCGGACATGGCTGACCCGCCCGGCCATACACCTTCAGGTCGTCCTGATTCCTGCCGACCTCGCCAACGACATTTCTAAAATCCTTGAGCGTGGTCCCACCGTTCTCGATCCCCTGCCGTAGCACGGTGATCACCGCCACGGCCAGCCGGTCCCACGCGCTGCGGTGCAGGCGACGCGCCTCCAGCAACGGATGGATCCCCGCGAGGAACAGGGCCTCGACCGCATAAATATTCCCCAGCCCAGCGACCGCCTCCTGATCGAGCAATGCATCCCGGATCGGCCGCGCCGAGCCCCCGAGCCGCGCCTGCAACACTTCACCCGAAAACCCCGGCTCGAGCGGCTCGGGCCCGAGATCCCCGATCGGCGGCGACGCGAGGATCTCCGCCAGCGGCCCGGCTCGCAGTCCGCCAAAGCGCCTGGGATCCACCAGCCGCAGCTCACGTCCATCCGCGAACCCGAGCGCGAGATGTGTATGCAGCACGCGCGGCTGCTCCACCGTCGCCACCCCACAGCGCCCACTCATCCCAAGATGAATCACCAGCCCGAGCTCGCTGCCATGGTCTTCTTTTTTCTTATAAAAGGTCCAGATGATGTATTTGCCGCGGCGGCCGACCTCACCCGGCGTCGCGCCGTGAAGGCACTCGAGGTTCTCGGTCGCCCAGTGCTTGCCGATCCGCAGCTTGAACTCGCTGCGCCACAGCGAGCGCACAGGAGCCTCGATCTTCGCGGCGATGAGCCCGCGGCGCACCGATTCGACTTCAGGGAGCTCCGGCATCGTCGTCGATCTCCGGGCCGCCGGTCCTGCGCTCGATGACGCCGCTGTCCTCCTCGGCCTCGCGCGCCCGCTGCAGCGCCGCGAATTCCTCGGGCCCGAGCCGCTCGGGACGAATGAGAGGATCGATCCCCGCGGCCGCGCACCAGCGCTGCGCCGCGTCGCGTCCCGCGATCGACGTCAACGCGTTGCTGAGCACCTTGCGTCGCTGCTGAAACGACGCGCGCACCAGCATTTGAAAGCCGGTCGCGTCACGAACTTCGCCGCGCGGCACGGCTCTCGGCTCGAGCCGGATCACCGCCGAGTCGACGCGCGGCGCTGGTAGAAAACACCCCCGCGACACCGCACACACCCGCGACACCG
>JAYUXQ010001140.1:0-2881 GCA_043752905.1 Nannocystis sp.
TCGGGTCTTTGCCCGGCCTCGATCTCCGGTGCCCGGTAGCCGGGCGTCCCGAGCACCACGCCGGCGATCGTCTGCGGCCCCCTGGCCCGGTTGTTGCGCGAGTCGAACAGCTTGGCCAGACCGAAGTCGACGACCTTGATGAAGTCGGGGTCGCCGTCGCGGGTCACGCGGATGCAGTTGCCCGGCTTGACGTCACGATGGAGGACACCTCGACGGTGCGCCTCGCCGATCCCCCGGCACACGTGGCGCGCGACGTGGACGACCCGCTTCCACGGCAGCGGCCCCTCGTTGCGCAACGTCTGCGCCAGGTCCTCACCCTCGAGGTACTCCATCACGAAGAACATCCGACCGTCGGCCGTGCGCCCGAAGTCGCTGATGCCGACCACGTTGTCGTGATGGATCCGCGCCGCCGCCCGCGTCTCGAGGATAAAGCGCTCCTCCGTCTCCGTGTCGCCGCGGTACTGCGGCCGCATGATCTTGATCGCCACCCGCTTGCCGAGCGTCACGTGCTCCGCGAGCACCACCTCGCCCATGCCCCCGTCGCTCAGGCGGCGCAGCACCTGATAGCGGCTCTCGAACACCCCGTGCTCGAGCCGCAAGCTCGCCGGCCAGGCGATCGCGTCGTCGTCTTGTGGAGGCTGGTCGGGCATGGCTCGGGCGGCGTCACCGGCCGTCCCTGTCGCCTTGGACCGGCCCTGGCGCCTCCGCCAGATCTCGCGCATGAGAGCCGATATTTGGCAAGCCGTCGGGCACGCTCGCGCGCTCGCATGCGTCCGCGCTCGCCCCGCCACGAGCCGTAACCGGCGATCTGCGCTACCGTGCGGGGTGCCCATGCTCGCCCGCTGGACCGCCTGCATCGCCGCGAGGACCGCGAGATGGCGACCCCCCGCGGTCGCATTTTTGCTGACTCTGGGCCCCACCGCGGCCCGCGCCGACAGCCTGCAGATCGACCTCCAGATCAACCCGGAGCGCGGCTTCCAGGTCATCCAGGAGCTGAGCTACGAGGCGATCGTCACCGGCACCGATGGCTACCGCGCCGACCTGCGCTTGCGCGTCGCCCTGCACAACGCCAGCAACCGCGAGCAGGACACCGTCCTCAGCCTCGCCCTCCCGCGCGGCGCCGAGATCCACGGCTTGCAGGTCGCCCAGGGGGGCGTGTGGACCCCGGGCAAGGTCGCGGGCATCGCCGCGGAGCCTGGCCGTCGCGAGCCGGGCACCGTGTTCGTTCGCCCGCTCGCCCCCGTCGCCGACGGCGATCTGCCGGGCGCCGAGGTCGTCGCCTTCAGCCTCGAGCCCGCGACCACCACCCAGGTCGAGCTCGTCCTCAAGGTGCCCGTGCGCCTCCGCGGCGACCGCTGGGAGCTCGAGCTGCCCGGTCGCGGCGAGGAGCGCGACGGCCTCGCGGTCGAGCGTCGCGTGTTCGTCAAGCCCGCCGGGCCGGAGGGCGCGCCGCGCTTCTGGGTCGATGGCAGCGGCAACGCCGGTCAACCGTTTCTCATCACCCAGCCCGAGGACCGCACCACCGTCTCCTGGCCGATCGAACAGCTCGCGAGGACCCGCGCGAAGCAGCCGCTGGAGGCCCACCTCGCGGTCCTCCCGGACGCCCCGCGCAGCCTCGCGGGCCGCTTCCGTTTGTACCTGCGCCTCGGCGCCGCGCCGCCGCCGAGGCCCGACCACGTCGTCGTCATCGTCGACCGCTCGCGCAGCACCACCCCGAGCATGCATCGCGAGGCGATCGCTGCGGTCGGCGCCGTGTTCGACGCGCTGCCCGCCGGCCTCACCTTCGACGCCATCAGCTTCGCCCGCAAGGCCCGCCCGCTGCTGCCCGAGGGCGCCGCGTTCCCCGACGTGCACGACCGGGCCGCGCGCGAGCAGGTCGCCACCGCGCTCGACGCCGGCTCGCGCGAGCAGGGCACCGACCTCGCCGCCGCCCTCGCGCTCGCCGGCAAGCGGATCGCGGCCCGCGGGGCCCGTCGCCCGCTCGTGCTCGTCATCACCGACGGCATGCTCCCGCTCGGCGCCGGCCCGGGGCCGATCGGGCAGGTCTTCGCGGACAGCCTCGGGCCGCGCAAGCCCGCCGAGAAGCCCGAGCTCGTGTTCGTCGTCGACGAACCAATGCTCACGCGCACCGGCATCACCGCCGAGCACCCGATCGCCGTGCTCGCCGCTGGCCTCGACGCCCGCATCAGCCTCATCAGCCTCGCCAGCCTCACCACCGCCAGCGACGACACCTTCGCCCGCGACCTCCTGCGCGCCCCTGGCGTCCTGCGCGAGCTCGACGTCTCGCTCCCGCCGCAAGCTGTCCTCGAGGACAGCCCGCCCTCGGGCCTGGTCGCCGGCAACGTCGTCGTGCTCGCGGGCACCTATCGCCGCGGCCCGCCGAGCGTCAAGGTCCGCGGCAAGCTCGGCAAGACGCGCCCGCAGCTGCGCCCGCGACCGGAGTTAATGGTCGCGCCACCGGCGGCCCTGGTCGCCTCGATCCGTCCGACGGGTCCGGCGCAGGCGGCCGCCGAGGGCTTCGCGGTGCCGCCGTGGTACGGCCGCAGGTATCAGCGCACCGCCCAGCTCGGCATCACCTGGGCCGGCCGCGGCCGCACCACCGACCGCGGCCACCTCGACGAGAAGATCTTCCGTCGCTACCTCGGCACCCGCGTATTCCCGCGAGCCCGCGTCTGTTACAACCAGGCGCTCGGACGCTCGCAGCAGCTCGGCGGACGCGTGCTGTTCCAGTTCGAGGTCGGCAAGGGCGAGGTCATGCTGGCCACCACGGACATCACCGGCCTGACCGAGCGCGACCCGATGTTCGAGCGCTGTTTGGTCGAGGCCGCCTGGATGCTCGACATCCCGGCCGGCAAGCTCGACGACCAGATCTACCGCGTCC
>JAYUXQ010001141.1:0-2880 GCA_043752905.1 Nannocystis sp.
CCGAGGAGGTCGTCGTGCTGCTCGCCGACCCGCCCCCCGGCCTGCTCGACGCCAGCTCGGTCGTGTGGACCGTCGTCGACGACGCGATGCCGGCCCACAGCTGGCACGAGTGCCGCGTCGACAACAACCGCGCCTCGGGCACCGGCAAGTGCCCCCTGCCGCCCGGCTGAGCCGCACGCACGCCGCAGGTCCCGAACGATGTCCCGACCCGCGACCGGTCCGCGACATGGCCCGCGTGTCGGTCGGCGCTGGTCGCCGGGCTCGACAAACTCCGCGTCGACCTCCGCCTCGGTATCGCGGTCGTCCCGGAGGACACTTGTACAACCTCGACTATTCGACCGGCGCGGCTCCGTTCAATCGGGAGAATATTAATTGCTCGCCCAAGCTCGCCGCGAAGTCCGTCGAGGGTGACTGGCTGCGGCTGCTCTGGAACCACAGCAACGACGCGGGAGGGGGCTCCATGCCCTCCACCTTTGATATCAGCGAGCATGTTCGGGCCACGTTCCAGGCTGGCGGAATCAATGTCGGGAATGCCTACACGAAGTTCCGGGCTGCAGTAGCGGCCAATTATCCCGGGCTCCTGTTCGAGTGGGATAGCCTGGCCGCGGTCCATGGCCCCGCAGGGTACTTTCCAGCTCGAGGTCTCCGACAACCCGAAGCTGGTCGATCTCAAGGGGCTCGAAGCGATCGTGCACGCGACCGGGGTCCAGATCGTGAACAACGACAGCCTAAAGGATCTCTCGGGCCTCGACGGGCTCGAAGAGACCACGGCAAAGTTCGTGATCCAGGGCAACGAGGATCTGCAGGTTCTTCAGGGGCTCGAGAAGCTCGAGCAGGTGTACTATCTGGCGATCCACGACAACCCGAAGTTGCTCGCTCTGAGCGGGCTCGGCGGCCTGACGACGGCGACGCTCGGGCTCTCGATCGGCTATTGCGCGGACGGAGGCAACAACTCGCTGTCGAACCTTCATGGTCTCGATTCGATCGAGACGATCGGTGGCTTGAGCGTCGACAACAACGCGAATCTGACCTCCCTGATGGGGCTGGAGCCGTTGACGAGTCTCACTTCGCTGTTCGTTCGCAACAACCCCGGCGTCTCCTCGGTCGAGGCGAAGGCGCTCGCTACCAAGTTCAAGGCGGCACCGACGATCTGTAATAATGCGGGACCGCCGGAAGAGTGCCCTTGCATCCCGTGGATGGAGTAAGACAGGACCTACCTCGTCGCCCTGGGGCCGGCGTGGGGTGGCCCAGGGCCTCGAATGCGCGGCGGCGCGATCCCGTGCTCCCGCGGCTCCACGAATGATAGGAAAGAATCACCCGTCGCGGGACCGGTGGCCGTCCTCAGTTTCTATCACCGCGGGAGCCGTCTCCTGCGTCAGGAGCGACGACGAGGCATCGCCTCGCGCTACTTCGGGGGGTCATCGCAGGAGATGGCCCCCGCTGTGAGGCCGGCGAGGAGCGGATTCTGGTGGCGGGGATGGCTGCCGACGAGTTCCCCGACCACGCGAACGGTCAACATTTAGCCGCCATCGCGCTATGTTGCGCTTGACCCGTAGGCGATGCAGCGAGCTGGCGGCGCGAGGCTTTTGTCGTCGTGCCCGATCGCCCTGGCCACGGCCACAGCCCCGCGCTGGACCGGCCCGACGGCGCCGAGCTGGACGGCGAGTGGATCGCCGGGCTGCTCGGAGACGGCGCGCTGCGGTTCGTCACGCCCGCGAACGAGATCCCGAAGCTCGACCCTGTGTCGCAAGTGCGGCGGCCGGATGCGCATCGTCGCCGTCGTCACCGACTCCGACGACATCGCCCGTATCCTCCACGGCGCCCGAGCTCCGCCCCGACCGCGGCCCCATCCCCCCGGCCAGACCCAGCTGTTCTCCTCCTGACCGACCCCGCGCTCCCAGCCTCGCGTTTCACCCCCATTTCGTTCGCCCGACGACGAGCTCGTCTCGGCGTGTCCACCGTGCTCGTCTCGGCGTTCCCAACGTGCTCAGGCTCATGATCTCCGCGGCCGCGCGCCCCAGTTGGCCCGTCGAGCCGACCTCGGCTTCACCACATGGCCCATCCGTGGACCCTCCGCCCTCCCGGCACTCGACCCTCCGCCGAAATTATCGGCTGAAAACCATTAAGCGCACGATTCGCGCTGCTCGGTCGCTTCGGGCACGCGCCAGCGGTGAAGATCGGTCACGCCGACGAGGTCGGCGAGTTCGCGGCGCGCATCCACATAGCGATGGAGTTCGTCGACGGCGGGAACCCGCTCGACTGGCTGCGCAGCGAGCGGTCCGATCGACGCGAAATCCTCCGCATGTTCGAGGCGTCTCGTGGTAGCCGAGCGACTCCCTGTCGGCGGGGTTGGTGTCGAAGAACACCAATTTTGGATAGGTCTTGCCGCGGCGATGGGCCCAGATCGGCAGCACGAGGGGCGCGGGCCGTACGGCGCGCGCCAGCTCGACAGGAAGTTCCACAGGCCCGGACGGTTGCCGATGCCGAGCTTGCCGACCGCCTGGGTGACGAGGATGTCCTGGACCCACTTGCCGGCCTGGTCCGCGAGCCAGATCGCGATCTGTACATTGGGCACCGGCTTGAAGTGCACCTCGACGAGCAGGTCACCCTCGCCGGCGCGGGCATCCCGGCGCACAGGCCCGCGAGGAGCGCGAGCGTGGCGATCTTGCTCGGGGCGCGCGACATCCGGGCAGTGTACACCCGTCAGCCGGAGTCGCCGCCGCTGCTGCTGTCCGGCGCATACGCGGGGCAATCCTCGTCGTCCGGGCGCGCGGCGACGCAGCCGTGATCGACCGCCTCGCAGGGCGAACAGAACGGCTTGCCCGGGACAGCTTTGGCGCACCAGGCGTCGCTGTCGATCGCCTTGTGGACGCAGTGATC
>JAYUXQ010001142.1:0-2878 GCA_043752905.1 Nannocystis sp.
CGTCGACCTCCGCTTCCATCGCACGCTCTACGCCGGCCCCGCGGTCGACGAGGCGGTCAAGGTGTTCGCCCGCCACGGCGAGTTTCACATGTCCGAGGAGACAGATACGTGGGTGGTCCGCCTGCGCGCCCTGCGGCCCGCGCTGACCCGCCGGCTCGCGCACGAGCTCGCCAACTACGCCCTCGGCCTGACCGTCCAGCGCGGAGGCACCTGACCATGAGCCCGCAGACGCTCGACCTCGCGACGATCCGTCCGCGCGCCGGCACCCAGGCGTTCTTTCGCCACCGCGAGGTCGGCGACCGCGTGCTCGTCACCAACTTCGAAGGTAACCACCTCCTGCTCACGCGCGAGGAGTTCGCGCTATTTGCCCGCGGCGACGTCCCGGAGGCAAGCGACCTGCACACGCGCCTCACCGCGGGCAATTTCCTGCGCGCCAGCTACGACGTGCGCAAGGCCGCCGCGGCGGTGCAGGCCCGCAAGCGCTTCCTGCACGCCGGCCCGAACCTGCACATCTTCGTCGTCACGCTGCGCTGCAACGAGACCTGCGTGTACTGCCACGCCTCGCGCGCCAACATGGATCAGGTCCAGACGGACATGACCCCGGAGATCGCCGAGAAGGCCGTCGAGCTGGCCCTGCGCAGCACCAGCCCGTTTATCACGATCGAGTTCCAGGGCGGCGAGCCGCTCGTCAACTTCGCGGTCGTCAAGCACATCTGCGAATATGCCGGCCGGCGCGCCGAGGAGCTCGGCAAGCAGCTTCAGTTCACGATGGTGTCGAACTTCGCGCTGATGGACGACGAGAAGCTCGACTATCTCGTCGCGCATCGCGTGCAGCTGTGCACCAGCATCGACGGCCCGGAGGCCCTGCACAACGCGCAGCGCAAGCTGCCGACGATGGACGCCCACCAGCGCGCCGTGCACTGGATCAAGCGGATCAACCACCGCTACATCGACATGGGCCTCGACCCGACGCTCTACCACGTCGAGGCCCTGCTGACGACCACGCGGGAGACCTTGCCGCGCTGGAAGGAGGTCGTCGACACCTACGTCGGCCTCGGCTGCAAGGCGCTGTTCCTGCGCCCGATCGACCCGTTCGGCTTCGCCGACCGCACCCGCCTGCGCCTCGAGTATCCACGCAGCGCATACCTCGAGTTCTATCGTAACGCGGTCGACTACATGCTCGAGCTCAATCGCCAGGGCGTGCAGATCCTCGAGCGGTACGCCGGCATCTTCCTGACCAAGATCCTGCGCGGCGAGGACCCCAATTTCCTCGACCTGCGCAGCCCCGCGGGCGCCGGCATCGGCCAGCTCGCGTACAACTACGACGGCAAGATCTTTAGCTGCGACGAGGGTCGCATGCTGCATGAGATGGGCGACAGCAAGTTCCACCTCGGCGACGTGCACACCAGCAGCTACCGCGACCTCGTCGGCCACGAGACCGTCCGCGCGATGGTCCTCGCGTCCAACCTCGACGGTCAACCCGACTGCGTCCATTGTGCCTACCAGCCGTACTGCGGCACGATCCCGACGTTCAACTACAAGCACCACGGCAGCATCTTCGGCCGCATGCGCGAGAGCAGCGTGTGCTCGGTCCACAAGGGCATCCAGGACTACCTGTTCGAGAAGCTGGCGGCCGGCGATCCGCACACGCTGCAGAGCTTCGAGCGCTGGACGACCCACCGGCCCCGCGAGCACTTCGTCCACCTCGGCGAGGCCGCCGGCTAGGACGGTCAGCGCACGAACACCACGGCGAAGCCGGGGATGTCCTTGTCGCCGTTGTCGCCGCCGCAGCGGGCACGATTCCCGGTGGTGGTGGTCGCGTCAGGCAGGCAGTTGTCTCCGGTGCCGCCGTCGCCGACGCCGATGTATGAGTCCGGCGAGTTGCAGTCGTTGGGTCCGTTCTCGTTGGCGATGATGCCGATCCGTACGCGCGCATAGTTCTGCGCGTTCGCCGGGGCGCCGACGTTGATGCCCTCGCGGTTGCACTCCTGCTGCAACGAGCTGTCGGCGATCCACGCCTTCCAGGCCGCGCGACCGAGGGTGCTGGCCAGGTACTTGTCGCCCGTGAACAGCGCCTGGGCGCTCGCCGCGGGCGCGGCCAGCTTGACGTACTTGAGCTTGAGCTGCGGGTCCTGGGCGATCGGGGCCTCGATGCCGACCAGCAGCTCGGTCATCGGCACGGTGCTAAAGCTGCGCAGCTTGGTCTCGGTGTGGTTGAGCGCGGGGTCGACGTTGAAGGTGTTCGCGTCGGTCCACAGCGGCGCGGCGTACACGAACGTGGGCTTGGTGCCGTCGACCTTGAGCACCATCGTCCAGCCGCCGCCGTCCTGCATCTGCGCGCAGTACACCGCGAACGGCGCCTCGGCCCCGCCCTGATCCGGGTCGATCATGTACACGTCGCTCGCCGACGCGGGCTGGGCCATCTTGAGCTCGAGGCAGCTGCGAAACTCGACGCAGGTCCCACCGTCGCAGTTACCGACGCAGTCGTCGTCGCCGCCGCACATCTGGCCGGCCTGACAGTCCGCGCACGAGCCACCGCAGTCGACATCCGACTCGTCCCCGTCGCGCGCCTGGTCGTCGCACGCCGGCGCCTTGCATTGACCCGTGCACGCGTCGGTCTCGTCCATGTTGGCGTCGTCGCACGCCTCCACGTTGGCCTGCACGACCCCGTCACCACACACCGCCATCGTGCACGCATTCGTGCACGCATCGGTGTCGTCCGTATTTCCATCGTCACAAGCCTCGCCACCGTCGACGGTGCCATCCCCACACACCCCCGGCGGCCCCCCGCTGCTCGAGCCGCTCCCGGTGTCCGTCGAGTCCGTGCCGATGCTGGTGATCCCCGTATCGCTGGTGTCCAGCGACTCCGTGGTCGTCA
>JAYUXQ010001143.1:0-2877 GCA_043752905.1 Nannocystis sp.
TCGTGGCGAGTGAGCAGGCCGAGACGCCGGCGCCGACGAAGGCGGTGAAGTCGGGCGAGGACGACCTGCTCGCGCCGCTGATCACCCCGGACACGTTGCCGCGGGTCGGCACCACGCCGTCGTGGCTGACGTCCGGTCGCTTCACGGCGGGCATGGTGCTCGCGCCGGTGGTGCTGGTCGCCAGCATGGCCGCGCGGGCGGTGTGGCGCCGCGTCGGGCCCGACGAGCGCTCGCGTACCAGCGCGGCCCGGGCGGCCCGCCAGAGGTCCTTGATGGACCAGTGCGAGCGCGGCGTGTCCTCCGGCGAGGGGTTTTACAACGCGCTGTCGCAGCTCCTGCAAGGCGTGGCGGTCGAGCGCGCTGGACCGGAGGGGCAGGGCCTGCCGCGGCGTAATCTGCTCGACCTGCTCGCGCGGCGTGGCGTGGCCAGCGAGGATATCCAGCGGCTCGGGCAGCTGCTAGACCGCTGTGATGCAGCCCGCTTCGGCGGGACCGCCGCGACGAGCGTCGACGACGGACCGGCCGGGCGCAGGGCGGTCCTCGACGACGCGCTCGCGCTGGTGCGACGGTCCTCGCTGGCGAAGAAGGGGTCGGCATGAGGCGGCCGCTCGCCCTCGCGGCGCTCGTCGCTGTGCTGTCGCTCGCCGGCCCGGCGCGCGCGGACGTCGTCGACGAGGCGTTCACTCGCGGGAACGCGGCGGCGGCGACGGGCGACCTGCAGGCGGCGGTGAGCGCCTACGAGGAGGCTGAGCGGCTGCTGCCGGGCCGCAGCGCGTTGCTCTCGTTCAACCTCGGGACCGCGTACGCGCAGCTCGGCGAGGTCGGCCTTGCGACCTATCATTTGCGGCGGGCCTTGCAGGTGCAGGCGCAGGCGAGCGAGGACGTGGCCGCGGCGGCGCAGCGCAACCTCGGCATCGTCCGCCAGCGCCTGGAGATCGCAGCGGCGGCGGCGGGCGCCCAGGTCGACCGCCCGGAGACCTGGCGCGACGCGCTCCTGGCCGCGGTCGGCTCGCCGGGCTTCGGCTGGCTGGCTCTCGGGGCAGGTTGGCTGGCGCTGCTGGTATGGTTGCTGCGCGGCCGGCTCGGCGGCCGCGCCCCTGGCGGTGTGGTCGGCAGCGTCATCGGCGTGCTCGTGGCGATCTACCTGGTGGTCGGCGGCCTGCACGGCTACGCGGTGCGCGCTGAGTCGGAGGCACCGCAGGCGATCGCGCTGCCGGCCAAGCTCGAGGTGCGCGAGGGTCCCGGCAATCACCGCAAGGCATTGTTCGTGGTGCAGGGGGGGAGTCGGGTGCGTATCGTCGATCGCGGCTCGGGCTGGCTGCGCATCCGGCTGCCCGACGGACTCGAGGGCTGGGCATCGCAGGCCAGCCTCGGCGAGATCGGCGGAGAAGTCCCGCGACCCGGCTCACTTGTCCGCGGCCGGACACCCTGAGTGCGCCCGGAATGCAACACCAATGCATGACTCCTGCACCTCGATGCTCGCTAGCGCAAGCAAGCAAGGATCGCCCAGCGGGTGGTAGACGGCATGGAGCCCGGTGCGGTCGAAATTGGTCGTGGCGTTTTTTCCGCCGGGGGATAAGGTAGTGAAATAGTGCTTGCGGTCCTCGCAACCAAGATTCGGAGTAATGGTGAGGCGTCTGTGGCGACCGCGGTCGGCAAGGCCTACGAGGGCTTCCTGATCTCGGAGCCCGTGGTCGGTCGCGGCATGGTCATCTTCCGCGACCCGAACGGGCGCCGCATGGTCACCACCGCGGTCCGCCGGATCCTGACCACGGAGCAGCGCCGGCTGTTCTACGTCGAGACCGAGAACAGCGTCTATCGGATCGCCATCGTCGATCAGCTGGCCGCCCGCGCCGACAGCACCGCGGTCGGCTAGCTCAGGTAGCGAAGACCTCGTCGAGGCTGGTGGCAGTCAGGACGCGCTCGGCCCAGGTGTCGAGCTGCTCATCGTCCTTGCAGCCGGCGACGTGCGCCTCGACCGAGGGGTCGACGGTGAAGCCCTTGCGTCGCAGCAGTCGCAGCAGCGTCTCGGCCTTGCCCTGGGAGCGACCCTCGGCCTTGCCCTCGGCTTTGCCCTCGGCCTTGCCGCCGTAGAAGTACTTCCTGGCGAACTCGCTCTGATACTCGTAGTCACGGGCTTGCATGAGCTGCTCCAGGGCTTTGCGGGCGACCTCGCCGAGGAGGGCGAGGACGAAGTCAGGATAAAGTACGTCGCGATCGCTGTCGAGGTCGCGGCTGGCGGCGAGGGCGGCCAGCGCGATGTGTTCGGCGCCCGGTTCACGGCCGTGCGCGGCGACCGAGAGCACCGCGAGTTCGGGGAAGCGGCGGGCCTCGTCGTGGTCGGTGATCACGGGAATTTGGTTGGGCCCGATCACCAGCGGTCGCACGATCGTGCGACCGCGGCCGAGGTCGATCGGCGTGGCGGCCCATGCGGCGACTGCCGGGTCGGGGGCGATGACGACGAGCGTCACCGGGCAGCCGAGGCGCGCGTGCGGGCCGGCGACGTAGATCGGCCACGACCGGCGCTTGCTCGACGCCGAGCTCGTGTTGCAGCAGTCGGAAGATGACCTCGGGCGCGCTGCGCACGAGGTGGACCAGCGCTTCGTGCGGCAGCTTGGGCATCGGGGGCACGGGGCCATTCGGCCGCGAGCCCGCCCGCGTTGCAGTGTCAGCGCCGCTGATACACGTTCACCCGCAGGTACGAGCCCTCGCGGTGGCCCGGCCACACGGGATGGTCGGGCCCCGGGCCGAGCGTGTGGACGCGGGTCCATGTACCTGCACCGGCGTCGAGCATCACGCCATCTAGCACCTCGCCGCCGAGGTGTTGACTGCAGCTGCACACGACCACAAGGCCGCCCGGCTGGACCCGTGGCAGCA
>JAYUXQ010001144.1:0-2877 GCA_043752905.1 Nannocystis sp.
CTCGCGGGCGAGCTGGCCGGACAGGCGGGCGGAGATGCCGACGAGCTTGTCGAGGTCGACGCCGGTATGCACACCCATGCCGTGGAGCATGTAGACGACGTCCTCGGTGGCGACGTTGCCGGAGGCGCCCGGGGCGTAGGGACAGCCGCCGAGGCCGCCGACCGCGGAGTCGATCGTGCGCACGCCGACCTGCAGCGCGATCGTGATGTTGGCGAGGGCGGTGCCGCGGGTGTCGTGGAAGTGGACGGCGAGCTTGTCGAGGCCGATGCCGGCGCGGACCAGGCCGTCGAGGATGTACTCGACCTGGCGGGGGGTGCCGACGCCGATCGTGTCGCCGAGGCTGATCTCGTAGACGCCCATCTCTAGCAGGCCGGTGGCGACGCGGATGACGGCGTCGAGGCCGATCGCGCCCTCGTAGGGGCAGCCGTAGACGGTGCTGACGTAGCCGCGGACGGTCATGCCGCGGGCGAGGCCCTCGCGTACGACCTCGCGGTAGGTCGCCAGCGCCTCCTCGGTGCTCTTGTTGATGTTCTTGCGGTTGTGCGTCTGCGAGGCGGCCATGAAGACCGCGATCTCCTGCATGCCGGCGCGGGTCGCCGAGTCGAGGCCACGCAGGTTCGGCACGAGGGCGCTGTAGCTGACGCCCGGCTTGCGACGCACGCGGCCGGCGACCTCCATGTGGTCGGCGAGCGCGGGGATCCAGCGCGGGTTGACGAAGCTGGTCAGCTCGATGCGGCGGATCCCGGCGTCGACCAGGCCCTCGATCAACTCGACCTTGCGGTCGACGGGCAGGATCGTCGCCTCGTTCTGCAGGCCGTCGCGCGGGCCGACCTCGTAGATCGAGACCTCGGCCGGGAGCGACGCGAACAGGCCCCCGCCCTGCGCCGCGGCGGAGGATCCGGCGAGTGCGTCCGATGCATTGGTTGTGGTCGTGTCGGTCACGGCTTGCGGGCCTCGGGCCGCGCGAGGGACACGCGGTCGGTGGTTCGAGTGTACGCGATCCCCCCGAGCCGCCCGACAGCCGCCAGGCGCGCCGGATCGATCGGGAGCAGACGGCCGCGGGCGTCGCGGACCAGGAGGTCCGCCGCGACCGCGAAGTGCACGACCTCCGCGACCACCAGCGTGGTCGAGGGCTTACCGGGGGCACCGACCCCCAGTGGGATCGCATGCGAAAGCCGGCACTCGAGGTGGGCCAGCGACCCGGCGACGCGTGACGGGCCGACCACGTTCGCGGGCTCCGCGACGACACCGACGGCGTCCCACTCGGAGACCTCCGGGTCGAACGGCGCGGAGGTCTGGTTCATCGCCGCGAGCTGCGCCTCGCCGACGTGGGAGACGACGAACTCGCGGCGCTCGAGGATGTTGGCGAGGCTGTCCTTCATGCGGCCGTCGGGGTGCCACGCGATCGCCAGCACGAGCATCGGCGGGCGCGAGCAGACGGCCTGGTAATAGCTGAAGGGCGCGAGGTTGCGCCGGCCCTGGCCATCCTCCGATGACACCCACGCGATCGGCCGCGGCGCGACCAGGTCGGTCATCAACCGGTAGGTCTCGGCGGTGCCCAGGGTGGCGGGCGAGATTTCGGTGAACGCGGGCGTACCTCGTTCGTACCAGAATCCGGGCGTGCTTTCACGGCGGCCCGGGCTTGCTCACGTCGCGGGATCCTGCGTACGAAGGCCGCTGGTCACCTGTCCGTTGGGACAGGCTCAGGCGGAGCGTCGGCGCCGCGGGATCACCAGGAGGCCGAGCAACAGCAGCGCGGCGGTCGGTGCAGGCGAGCCTGAAGTCGCACAGCCGCAGCCGTCGTCCTGGCCGTAGTCGTCGGGCAGGGCCGGGGCGCCGCCGTTGTCCGGGCCGCCCTCGGTCGGGGCGATGCCAGTGGAATTGCTCGGCCCGCCGGTCGGCTCGCTGCTGATCCCGGACGCATCGCCGGCCGCCTCGCCGCTGCCGACCTCGCCGATGCCACCGGTGCTGTCGCCGGTCCCGGCGGTGCCGGGGTCGGTGTCGGATCCGGCGCCCGGGTCGGTCGTGTCGGTGGTGGCGTCGGTGGTCGGGTCGGGGGCGGGCACCGGGTCGAGGGCGATCACCAGCCGGGCGCCAGGGTAAACGCCGAGGTCGACGGCCTGCGACGCGGGTTGAAAAATGCCGTCCTGGGCCGCGTCGATCGTGTGCGCGCCGGGGCCGGCCGTGAAGGTGAAGCTGCCGTCGGGGTTGGTGGTGATCGGGCCGCCGCCGTCGATCGTCACCGTGATGCCTGCCGCGGCGATCGCCTCGTCGGGGCACAGCGCGGTCCAGTCGGCGGCGACGATGTACGCGTCGGCGTCGAGGCCGGCGCCGACGCAGGGGCCCTCGCCGGCGGGCATGAACAGGCGGTGGTGGCCGTCGATGTCGCGGCGCGCGTGCCAGTAGTTCAACGGGGTGCCGGCCGCGACGGGGCATCTGTCCTCGGCCGGTTGCAGGTCGGTCGGCATCGCGGTGCGCAGGAGCGGGGTGTCGACGTTGGCGGTCAGCGTGCAGGGCTTGCTGCGATCGACGGTGACGCCGCGGATCTCCGAGGGCGGGACGACCTCGGTGATCAACGGCATGTAGAGGTTCCAGTTCCAGCCCGGGCCGGGGTCGGTGTGGGACTGGTTGGGCAGCTCGCTATGGCCGACGATGTGCTGGCGATCGACGGGGATGCCGTGCTTGATCGCCATCCAGCGGGTCAGGCGGGCCGAGGACGTGTACGTCGCCCACGTGTACCACTTGTCCGGATCGTCGATGAAGCCCTCGTGCTCGATGCCCAGCGCGTAGCGGTTGGAGTTGCCGACGTGGTAGGCCTTGTCCTTGTCGAGCACCATCTGTGTGACCTCGCCGTCGCTGGCGCGCATGACGTAGTGC
>JAYUXQ010001145.1:0-2876 GCA_043752905.1 Nannocystis sp.
GGCACCGGCACCCACGTCGCGCCGTCGATCACCCCGAGCAGCGCGTGCGCCTCGACCTCCACGGGGCTCATCCGTCCGATCGGTGTCTCGATGGTCGCCGCCATGCGATCGGTCCGACCGATGATGACGACGCGATCGCGGAACGTGCTCCCCGGGATCTCACCGGCGGCGACGCGGTCCGCCGGCACGACCGGCAAACCCGTCACGTAGCGCGCCGGCAACGGCTCCAGACGCGCCGGCAGCCCGAGAGAGCGCAGGGCGGCCGCCGGAAAATCAGGGCCTTGCGCGCGAAGCAGCACCGGGCCGCGGAGCGGGTCGACGCCGAGGCCGAGGCCGGGAACCACCGCAGCTTCCACCAAGTTCGGCGCCAAATTCGGGGCGTCACGGAGGACGTAATTCACGTCGCCACGATGTTGCTGCGAACCGTCCAGCGCTGTCTCGGCTCCCTGACGGGTCTGTCTCTCGGGCCAGATGATGAGCCTCGGCTCACCAGCATCGATCGCGGCCGCGAGCGCCTGCATCTGCGCCGTCTCGGCGGGGTCGCCCGACGCGAGCGCCTGCGCCTGCGCCCCGTCGAGTCCGACCAGCACGACCGCCTGCGTCGGGCTGCGCCCGATCAACGTGCGGGCGTACAGCGCGTGCAGCTGGCGGTCCACGGCCGCCGTCAACCCCGAAGCCAGCAACGCCGCGACCACGGCGATGCCGGCGACGATCAAGAGGCGGTAGGGGGAACGGGTCGGCATGGGGCCCTGTCATACACCCGGGGCGCCCCCGAGGGAGCGCCCGCACAAGAGAGCGAAGGCATGCAGAGGCGGAGCGGGCGCTCAGGGCAGCGCGTCGGCCAGCTTCTTGGCCCGCGGCGCACCCCAGCCGGTCGGATAGTCCCAGCCCTTCTTGGCATTGAACAGGTCCGTGCCGCCGAGCGTCACGTCGCGGAAGGTCGCGCGGATCGCAGGGTCCGTGTAGACCATCGGGCTCAGGAGGCCGACCACCGGGTCGCCGTTGGCGATCCGATAGCTGTTGATGACCGCGACCATGCCCGCGAACACCGGCGCCGCGAACGAGGTGCCGCCGTAGCTCTCCCATTGACCGAAGCGACGGATCCAGTAGCCGTTGCCCGGGTCGGCGTGGAGGGCGAGGTCGACCGTCGCGCGCTTGTTATTGGGCACGATGCCCATCTGCCACTGCGGGCGGTCGAAGGTCTTCGCGTCGCCCGAGCCGGAGCTCTCCCACGCGGTCTCGCTGACGACGTTGCCGCCGAGCATGGTCAGGCTGGTGCCGCCGACGCAGACCACGTACGCGCTGGTGCACGGGATGTCGGGGCGCGCCGAGTCGCCGCTGGCCGAGATCACCGTGATACCGAGCGCCGCGCCCATCAGCGCCGACTCGTCGTACTGGTGCCGCAGCGGCAGCGGCTCGGAGTCCTCGCGGTGCGCGAACGAGTCGGTCAGCACGCTGACCTCGCCGAGCGCGATCGCCTCGTTGAAGACGTACAGCAGCGCGGTGTTGCGCGCGTCCGGTCCCTCGTAGGTGATGACGTCGGCGCCTGGCGCCATCGACGACGACCATTGCGTGTCGAGGATCGTCTCGGTCACGCGGCTGACCACCGGCTCCATCATCTGCTTGCGGGTCGGCAGGCCACGCGTGATGCCGAACGACTTCCAGAACGTCTGCAGGTCCTTGCTGTGGTAGGTCGCCGCAGCGACGATGCCGAGCTTGACCCCGCTGCCGTCGGCTCCGACCGCGTACAGGTCGTCCACCTCATAGGCCGCCGCGATGTCGTCCGGGCCGTACGAACCTCCCCCTGGCGGGTCGTCGACGACCGCGCCCGCCTCGCCCGGCAGCTTGCCGGTATCGGCCGGCAGGTCCGCCGTCAGCAGCCCGGTCGTGCGGTCGGCGACGAACTTGGGCAGCGTGAACGCCTCCAGCGTGCAGTAGACCTCGAAGGGCGGCAGGCCTTGCTGCGGGTTCTTGCGCAGGCACACGTGCAGCGTCGTCTTGAACGCCTTGTTGAAGTCGGCGACCGATCCCTTGAACGCGACGACCATGCGATTGCTGGAGTCGAAGGTCGGCGTCATCTTGACCGAGTCGAGCCACGCCTTGATCAGGTCGTAATCGTCCTGCGTCGGCGCGTGGTCGGCCATCCACTCGGCGACCGTCAGGAACTGGGCGAACTCCGCGTTGCCGGGGTTGTAGATATTGGCGACCTTGGCCTCGAGCGCGTCGCGGTCGCGGGTCGGGAAGCCGATCAGCGCGCGCACCTCACCCTCCGGCTGGGCCTCGCCCTGGTCGTCGTAGACGCCCGGCAGCGGCATCGGCACGCCGTCCGGCTTGTCCGTCGGCACCATCTCCTCCGGCGGGATGTCGCACAGCGGGCTGCCCATCTCGCAGCCGGTGGTGCTGTCGTCGCCGGTCGTCGTCGAGGTCGTACCGCTCGTCGTCCCGTCGCCGGTCGTCGTCGCCGTCACCTCGCCCGTCGTCGGGTCGACGCCCGTCGAGGTCGAGCCCGTCGTCGAGGTGTCCGGGTTGGTCGGGTCGACCTGCCCCGTCGTGCCCGTGTCAGGCTGGGTCGTCACGGGGTCGCCGGTCGTCGGCGTCGGCTCCCCGGTCGTCGAGCTCGTGCCGACGCCCGTACTCGTGACACCGGACTCGGTGACCGTGCCGGCAGACTCGTCACCGCAACCCGCGAGCGCGAATTGAGCGAGGAGCGCGAGAACAGGAGGAGTCAGGCGAAGACCAGGAGAAGTGGTGGACGGCATAGGTAGACCTCGGGACACTAAGACCAGTGGGCGTCGTCCGGGCAAACTACCGGCTCGACGTACGGGGGTGGTGGACCCCGCGTCGCGCAAGTATGGAAGCAGTGCCCCACGGAGCAC
>JAYUXQ010001146.1:0-7123 GCA_043752905.1 Nannocystis sp.
CCGCGTGTAACGTGGGCGCCGGAGCGGACCCCATGCCATCGCAACTATCACGGGCGGATTGGGACCTGCTGCTCGCGCGGCTGGAGCGCGGCGTGTGTACGCCATTTCTCGGACCAGGCGTGCACGACGGGCGGACCCCCCTGCCGGGAGACATCGCCGCGCAGTGGGCCGAGACCGGCGGCTACCCGCTGGAAGACCGCTGGAACCTCGCCCGCGTCGCCCAGTTCATGGCCACCGAACGCGGACCGCGCTGGCCGCAGGACGAGCTCGCCTCGGCGCTCTCCGAGACCCGCACCGCGGTCGAGGGCGAGTCCGCGGACACCCTCGTCACTCTCGTCACCCTGGCCGACCTGCCCTTTCGGACATACGTGACGACCGCCGCCGACGACCGCCTGGTCCGCACGCTGCGCGGCCGCACGTGCGAGCGCGCCGGCAAGCAGGTGGCCCGGCGGCCGCGCGCCGACTTCTGTCGCTGGCAGGAGGGTCTGCGCTCCGCGGCGCTGGCGACCCCCTTCGACGAGGACCCGCACTACGTGCCCTCCGTGGAGGAGCCGTTCGTGTTTCACCTGCACGGTCAGGTCGCGGTGCGTCCGTCGCTGGTCGTCACCGAGGACGACCACATCGACCTCCTGCTCGCGACGGCCCGCCACCCCGGGCTGATCCCGCCGGCGGTGCAACGAGCGCTGCGCGGCGGCCCGCTGCTGCTGCTCGGCCAGCCGCTCGCCGAATGGGGCTTTCGCGCCCTGCTGCGCAGCCTGTGCGGCCCCGACTTCGGGGGGTTGCAGGCCGGCAGCATCGCCGTTCAGGCGGCCCCGCCGGGCGCCGACAAGGGGGTGCTCGGCTACGTCGAAAAGATGTTCGGCAAGCTGCGCATCACCGTCTACTGGGGCACCCCGCAGGAGTTCCTGCAGGAGCTACGCGAGCGCCGGGACGGCACGAGCAAGTCAGAGCAATAGCCGGGAGACACGCATGCAGTCCGCCGAGACCACGAGTCCATACCCGGGACCCCGCCCGTTCACCGCCGCCGAGCGCGATCGCTTCTTCGGCCGCACCCGCGAGCTCCAGGACCTCGCGGCGCTGGTCATCGCGCAGCCGGTCACGGTGTTGTACGGTCCGACCGGGGCCGGCAAGACCTCGCTGATCTGCGCGGGCGTCATCCCCGAGCTGGAGCGCGCCGGCTTCGATGTGCTCCCGCTCGCGCGCGTCGGCGGGCTCTTGCCGCCCGGCACCGACGCGGCGCGCCTGCGCAACGTCTTCACCTACTCGGTGCTGCTGCACTGGGCCCCCGACGGCGCCGATGACGACGCGCTCACGCGGCACACCCTCGCCTCGTACCTGCGGGCGATGCCCGGGGTCGTCGACGGCGTGCAGCGCCCGAAGGTCATCGTCCTCGATCAGCTCGAGGACCTGTTCACCGCCTACCCGGCGCAGTGGGAGCAGCGCGAGGCGTTCCTGCGCGAGCTCGGCGAGTGCGTGCGCGGCGAACGCAGCGAACGCGGCGCCACCCCGGGCAACGCGAGCCCCGGCGAGCCACCGATGCGGCTGCTGCTGGCGATCCGCGACTCGCGACTCGCCGACCTCGAGCGCCACGCCGCCCTGTTCCCCGACGACCTGCGCGCGCGCCTCCCCCTCGACGGGCTCCGCGTCCCCGCGGCGATGGAGGCGATCTCCGGGCCCGCCGGCAACCTGTTCTCCGGGACAGACGCCGAGCAGCTGGCCCGCAACCTCGCGCAGCGGCGCGTGCGACTCGCCAACGGCAAGCTCGCGCTGATCGCCTCGGACCGCGTCGAGCCGATGCAGCTGCAACTCGCCTGCGACGAGCGCTTCCAGCGAGGCGGCCGCGGCGGCCCGCTCGGCAAGCCGCGCGACCCCGACGAGGCGCTGACCCGCTTTTACGACGTCGCGGTCGCCCGCGCCCGCGCCGGCTTTCGCAGCGAACGAAAGCTCCGCCGCTTCGTCGCCGACCGCCTGCTGACCCCCGAGGGCGCGCGCAACCAGGCCCTGCGCGGCCCCAGGGCCACCGCCGGCCTCGCCAACAAGCTCGTCGACGCCCTCGAGCGCGAGCGCCTGATCCGCAGCGAGACCCGCGGCGGCCGCACCTGGGTCGAGCTCGCCCACGACCGCCTCGTCCCCGCCATCCACCTGTCCAATCTCTCCTGGTCCGAGAGCCAGGTCCGTCGCCGCCGCGCCTGGCGCTTCGTGCTCTTCATGCTGCTGTTCGCCGCCGTCGTCGTCGGCCTCGCCTACCTCGGCAAGCTCGGCTACGCCCGCTGGCAGGAAATTTTAACAGAGAAGACCGGCCTCGAGGAGAAGCTGACAACCCTCGGCGAGGGCGAGGAGGCGCTCGCGAAGCAGCTGGCCCGGACCCGGGGTGAGCTGGCCGGCGAGCAGCGGCGCGCGCAGCTGGCTGGCCTCGGCGAGCAGCTGCGCACCCTGGCCCGCGACGCGCAGCTGCTGCAGACGGTGGTCTTCGACATGGGCCGCTACCGTCCGAGCGCCCGCGACGTCGAGCTCGAGGCCGAGACGCTCATCAACTTCGTCGCGTCGGGCCAGGAGCTCGCGCGCGTCGGCATGCAGGTGCAGGCGCTCGGCGCCAGCCAGCAACAACTGCTCGCCGACATCAAGACGACCGCCGCTGCGCACGAGATCGACGAGCTCGAGGACCTGTTCTCCGGGCTCGGCGACGCCGCCGAGGAGCTGGCGCCGGAGCTCTTGCGCCTGCAAAAGTCCGTCACCGCGATGACCACCGACTTCGGCCGCTACAGCACCCGTCTCGCGGCCAACCTCGACGGCTGGGAGTCGCCGCCGCGGCCGGGCGCGTCGCTCGAGGCCCGCATCCGCGAGACCTCGCGCGGGCAGTGGCGGGCCGGCTTTCGTGCCTGGCTCGCCAACGACATCGCCGGCGCGCGTAGCCGGCTCCAGAAGGCGATCGAGCGCGACCCGAGCAACCCGGCGCCGCACGAGGCCCTCGCGCGGCTGTCGTGGTCCGAGGGCCAGTTCGCGGCCGCCGACAAGGACTTCCGCGCCGCGCTCGCACAGGACCCCGAGTACGGCCCTGCGCTCGCCGGCATGTCGGCCGTGTACCTGCACGATCAGGCGCTCGCTGACGCCGACCGCTGCGTCCGCCGGGCGCTCGCCGTCCAGCCGGACTTCGCCGCCGCCCACTTCATCCTCGGCGAGGTCGGCCATCGCCTCGCGCAACCCGACGTGAAGTTCGGCAAGGTCAGCCGCGACAACCCCTGCAAAAAGCGGGCAGCCCCGGCCCCGACCGACCCTGCCGCTCCAGTGGACCCCGCGACCGCGCCGACCGAGCCTGCCCCCGCGGAGTAAGCATGCGCATGCGTCCGCGGTCCATCGCCGGCCTCCTGGCGCTGTGCGTGCTGTGCTGTGACGGCCGCCCGAGGCCGCCGCCGCTCGTGGCGACGACCCTCGTGATCCGCAACGTCCGCGTGTTCGACGGCACCGGCCAGACCCTGATGCCGGGCCTCATCGACGCCCACACGCACGTGCACGGCCCGGACGTGCTGCGCCAGGCGCTGGTATTCGGCGTGACCACCGAGCTCGACATGTCCACCATGCCAGGGGTCGTCTGTCCGAAGGGGCAGATTACATCAAGATCGTGCTCGACGACGGCAGCGGCTTCGGCCGCCCGATCCCCACCCTCGACGACGCGACCCTGCGCGCGCTGATCACCGCCACGGCATCGAGCCCTTCGACCTCGCGGGCCTGTTCTTCGGGGCGACCGCCGCGGGCGCCTTCGCGCTCGAGCTGGACGACGTTCGCCTTGAAGAGTCGATCGATCATCCGCGCGGGTAACATGCCATGTCGTTGATCCCGTCATACCCATGGACGACGTCCGCCGCGAGATCTCTGGAGATACGGTCGACATTTCGCACTCAACGCGATGGATCACTGCACCGGATGTTTCGTGTCGCGGCGCTCCGGCATTGCGATGGCCGAGTGTGGCGTCGAGAGATCCCGAATGCTCGTCGGTGGGACGATCGGGTCCCGGAAGGCACAGGTCGTGGCCGGTGCGCCGCCGGCTCCGTCGCGGTTCCCGCGACTGCGCGCCGCCTGGTCCGTCGCGTCCGCGACGGTCGCCGGCTGCGCAGCAGGAGACTCGCAACGGATCACCGTGACCGCAGGCTTCGCACGTGAGAAGGATCCCGAACCGACCCGGAGCGCGTGGCATCGGCCACTGTGACGCGCCGAAATTTTTGGCCGTCGTGACGTTCTCTTGCTTCGTTCGCGCCGCACTGTGGCACGATCCCCCGCGTGCGTCCCTCCCTCGCGCTCCTCGCTCTCCTCGCGCTGTCTTCTGCCTGTGACTCGAGCACGACGCAGGCCGACCTCTCGACCATCGAGGCGCCGGTCGAGAGGAACAACGTCGACCGCGGCATGATCTTGACGCGACCGGCGACGCCGCTGCCAGCGAGCCTCGGGCTCGAGATCCCCGAGGTGCCCGTGCCCGAGGAGGTCGAGCCCGAGGACGACCTGAGCTCGCTCGCGGGCCTCGAGGCCGCCGTGCGCGAGCGACTGCCCGAGCATCGCCTCGCGTGCGCGCGGGTCAAGCGGTTGCCGTGCCGCGCGGTCGGTGACCTCGATGGCGACGGCGCCAGGGACACCGTGGCGCTCGTCGAGCCGGCCGGCAGTCGCATGCTCGGCCTCGCGGTCCTGTGGGCGCACGGCGGCGCCGACCTGCTCGGGGCGGGTCGTCGCGGCCAGAAGTGGTTGGTGCAGATGGACGACACCGCCGAGCGCGACGCGATCCCGTCGGACCTCTCGACGCTGGGTCGCTGGGCCATATGGTCGGCGGACGGGCCCGAGGGTGCGCGTCGCGGCTTCGTCGACCGCAAGCGCCACTTCAAGGCCCCTGGAGTGCGCGGCGACGGCATCTTGCTCGACGGCGGCGACTCGGCGACGATCGCCTACCACGACGGCAAGGGCTGGCGCCTGCAATACCTCGGTTTCTGAGGCGCAAACGACGCAGGCGCGCCCCTGCGAGGCCGTGGCGCCGTGATACGCGGTGATGGGCGGCGCAGTCGTGCGGCCCTGCGTCGCCGCTGGCGCGTCGGCGATCCACGTCCACACTGCGCGGACATGCGACGCCTGCGCGAGATGGTCGTCGTGATCACCGGGGCATCGAGCGGCCTGGGGCGCGCGACGGCCCATCTGCTGGCCGAGCACGGCTGCCGACTCGTGCTCGCGGCGCGTCGCGTCGACGAGCTCGAGAGGACGGCCGCGGTCTGCCGCGAGCGCGGCGGCGAGGCGATGGTGGTCGAGACCGACGTCACCTCGGAGGACGCGGTGAACCACCTGACCATGGCAGCGCTCGAGCGATGGGGCCGCATCGACCTGTGGATCAACAACGCGGGCGTCACGCTGTTCGCCCGGATCGAAGAGGGTGCCCTCGCGGACCACCGGCGCGTCATCGAGACCAACCTCTTCGGGGCGATCCACGGCGCGCGGGCGGTCGTGCCGGTGTTTCGCCGGCAGCGACGCGGCACGATGATCAACGTCGCCTCGGTGTTGAGCAAGGTCGGCAACCCCTTCGTGCCGTCGTACACGATCAGCAAATTCGGGCTCGCCGGACTGTCGGAGGCGCTGCGCGTCGAGCTGGCCGAGCACCCCGACATTCACGTGTGCACGATCTTCCCGTACGCGATCGACACCCCGCACTTCGAGGACGGCGCCAACGCGCTCGGTCTCCAGGCCAACGCGATGCCGCCGATGCAGTCTCCGGAGACGATCGCGCGGGCGATCGTCGCGCTGGCCAAACGTCCGCGCCGGCAACGCTTCGTGCCGAGGATCGCAGCGCTCGGGCTCGCAGCGCACTGGATGTTCCCGCGGCTGAGCGAGCGGCTGCTGCTGCGCGCGCTGTGGCGTTTCCACCTCGGGCGCGTCGAACCGACCACCGACGGTAACTTGTTCGAGCCGGCCCCCGGCGTGGCGACCGTGCACGGACACCGGCCGCCGCGGATCAGCACGCCCGGGTTCATACTCTGGTCGGCGCGGGAGATCCTTCGGATCGGAATACAGGCAGCCCGCGAACAGGTGCAACGATGGCGCGAAGCGAATACGACGCAGTAATCGTCGGTGCCGGCCCCAACGGCCTCAGCGCGGCGATCGAGCTCGGCCGCGCCGGGCTGTCGACCCTCGTGGTCGAGGCCGGCGCGACCCCGGGCGGCGGCTGTCGGTCCGGCGAGCGCACGCTCCCGGGCTTTGTCCACGACCACTGCGCCGCGGTCCACCCGCTCGGCGCCAGCTCGCCGCTGTTCCGCAAATTCGGCCTCGAGCGCCACGGTCTGCAATGGATCCACTCGCCGGCCCTGCTCGCGCATATCGTCAGCGACGATAATGTACTGGTCCTCGAGCGCGCGCTCGCGGATGCGGTCGCCGGCATGGGTCGCGACGGCCGCGCGTATCATGACCTCGTCGCGCCCTTCGTCGAGCGCTGGGACGAGCTGTATCCGATGGTGCTCGGCCCGCTGCGCTTCCCGAAGCACCCGGTGTTGATGGGCCGCTTCGGCCTACAGGCCCTGCGATCGATGCGCGGCCTGGCCCACGCCCGCTTCGAGCAGGCGTCGGTGCGCGCGCTGTTGGCGGGCATCTCGGCGCACGCGATGGTGCCACTCGACGCGATCGCCACCGCCTCGTTCGCGCTGGTCCTGGCGATCGCAGGCCACGCTGGCGGCTGGCCGATCGCGCGAGGAGGATCGCAGGCGATCATCACCGCGCTGGTCGCCTGCCTGCGCGAGCACGGCGGTGAGCTCGAGTTCGATCACACGGTCACCAACATCGCCGAGCTGCCGCGCGCGCGCGCCTACCTGTTCGACGTCACGCCGCGGCAGCTGCTGGCGATCGCCGGAGATCGTTTGCCGGCCGGCTATCGCAAGCGGCTCGAAGCTTTCCGCCACGGTCCCGGCGTCTACAAGCTCGACTGGGCGCTACGCGGCCCGATCCCCTGGCGCGACCCGGCCTGCGCCCGCGCGAGCACGGTGCACATGTCAGGCACCTTCGACGACATCGAGACGGCGACCAAGGCGATCCACGCTGGCACGATCTCCGACCGCCCCTTCGTGCTGTTGGCCCAGCCGAGCCTGTTCGACGACACGCGCGCGCC
>JAYUXQ010001147.1:0-2875 GCA_043752905.1 Nannocystis sp.
GTCCGATGGCGCATCGTTCGCGGCAGCAGCTCGAGAATATCCTCGAGGCCGACTGAGACATGTGTAACAACGGCCGGCGGCACCACGACCATCATGCGACCGCGAAGGACGGCGATGGACATGCACGGGTGCCGTTGCGTATCGTGCGCGTGCGCGGGTGTCACGTGTTGCTCGCGGCATCGCTGGCCGCTGCGCCCGTGACCAGCCGGGCCGCCCCCGCGACGGCATTGCCGCTCGCACCGGCGCCCAGCGCCGCCTCGCAGCCCGCGCTCGCCGTCCAGGGTCCGACACCCGGCCCGGCCCTCGAGGACCGCTGGCGCACACGCGACCGAAAGTTGCGCACCGCGACCTTTTCGGCGCTGGGCCTGTTCGGCGCATCCGCGATAGGCATGGGCATCGCGGGCGGCGTGCTGGCGAGCCGCGACCAGCACGCCGGGGACGGCAGTCCCGCAGCCTGGGCGCCATCTCCGGCATCCTCATGGTCCCCTTCCTCGTCGTCGCCGGGGTCCGTCGCTCGCACCGCGAGTGGCTGCCCACGGTGAAGCTGCGCATGAAGCCCGCCGGCGGCGGCCTGCGGATCGAGTTCTAATCTCACGCCCCCGGCTGCCACCGGCCCGTGCCGGTCAGGACTCGCGCCGCAGGCGACGGAGCAAGCCTCGTCTTATACAGAGTCACGACTGTCGATTCTCGATCACTGGCAGATGCGCGACGTGCCTACCCGGGCTGCCGCTGCGCGAGTGCTCTCATCCAGCGCAGATCAGGTCGAGTGCTCCGAGTGCTCCTCGATGGCAGCGCGCAGGGCCGACACGCTGGCGGTACGCACGTAGACCACGCGCGAGTCGTCCGACACCAGCTCCTTCACCTGGTCACGCAGCGCGTGCGAGACCATGCCCACCATGACGACGACGAGGCCGATCTTGCCGATGCTGTGGCGCAGCCCCGGGGGCAGGCGCTGCTCGTAGTGCTTCACCGACCAGCCGAGCTTCTTGGCGACGTCGCGGTAGCGACTCGACATCCCGCCGTGTCCGCCGACGACGACCACGGTCTGCTCGCTCTCATCCTTCGACTTGTCTGAGTGTGACATACCAACCCCTTGTGCAAGGCCCAGGCCAGGCCCGCATCACGACCATACGCGACGATCGGGCCCGATCTGACTGACCCTCGCGGCACGATGTCAGCGGCCACCACCGTCGCTGCGCCAAACTGGCAAGGCCCTCGTATCGGGAATAAAGTTCGGGTCGATGTTTCACAACTTCGTGCGAGTCACGCGGATCGAAGGGATCACCCTGCTTTGGCTCGCGTCGCTCGCCGCGTGCGACAACGGCTACCACCCGCCCCCTCCCACGCAGCACCCCACCACGCCCGCGCCCCGGCCCACGCCCGCCCCCGCCCCCACGCCCGCCGCCAAGCCTGCGCCGCCTGCGGACCCGATGGTCGCGCTCGCTGCGCGGGGGCGCCACACCTGCGCCAAACGGCAGTCCGGCGCCCTCGCGTGCTGGGGGAACAACAGCGACGGCCAGCTCGGCGACGGCGGCCGCGTCGACCAGCCGCGCGGCGTCCCTGTGGCTGGCCTCTCGGACATGTCCGAGGTCAGCGCCGGCCTCGCGTTCTCGTGCGGCCGCAAGTCCTCCGGGCAGGTGATGTGCTGGGGTAGTCATGAAGACGGCCAGCTCGGCGACGGCAAGGGCGCGAAGGCAGGGTCGCGTAGTGCCAGTCCGGTCGCGGTCAAGGGCATCACCGACGCGACTCAACTCTCATCGGGCGACAGCCACGCGTGTGTCCTGCGACGCGCTGGCACGGTCAGCTGCTGGGGCCTCGGCGGCGACGGTCAGCTCGGCGCGGTCGTCGAGCGCAGCGCCCAGCCCCTGGCGATCCCCGGCGCCACGCAGGTTGCCGAGATCGCCAGCGGCAGCAATCACGTGTGCGCGCGCAAGCAGAGCGGCGCGGTCGTCTGCTGGGGGCGCAACACCGAGGGCCAGCTCGGCGACGGCGCCTCGGGCAGCAAGATCAAGCCTGTCGCCGTGAAGGGCCTGGGCGATGCGACCTCGCTGGTCGCCGGCGGCAACCACACCTGCGCGCGACGACGCAGCGGCGCCGTCGTGTGCTGGGGCAGCAACGGCCAGGGCCAGCTCGGCGACGGCACCACCGGCACCTTCGCGCAGCGAACCCCTGTCATCGTGGCCGGACTCACGAACCCCGCCGAGCTCGCGCTCGGCAAGGAGCACAGCTGTGCGCGCATGTCGGACGGACGCGTGTCGTGCTGGGGTGGCAACTCCGCCGGCCAGCTCGGCGATGGCAGCAGCAGCGGCCACCCCAAGCCGGCCCCCGTCACGCGCCTCAGCGGCGCGACCGACCTGGCCCTCGGGACAGCTCACAGCTGTGCCCTGCAGAGCACCGGCAACGTGACCTGCTGGGGCAGCGACGAGCACCGCGCTCTCGGACCGCGTCGTCTGTGATCGTCCGTGATCACGATGCGAGGGCCCCCGGCGTGAAGTGGATCGGCGAGGCCGGTCCGTGCGCGCGATGAGGGCCCTGCGCCCGGGTGCAGTGCGCTACCCCGCGAGCCCGCGCACGACGTGCCCCCGGCGACCCCGTGCTAGCTTCACGGCCTTGCTCCGCGCCTCACCCGCCTGCGCCCTGCGCCCTGCGTACGTCGTTCACGGGGGTCGCACATGACCTTGCCGGTCGACCCACCGCCGCCGCCGCGCAGCTTCGGCGTGCTCGAGCTGCTGCTCGGCGGGCTCGCTGCGCTCGGTCCGCTGTCGATCGACATGTATCTGCCGGCGCTGCCGACGATCGCCCGCGACTTCGTGGTCGACACCGCGGCGGTGCAGCTCTCGCTCGCGTCGTTCTTCGTCGGCTTTGCGATCGGTCA
>JAYUXQ010001148.1:0-7118 GCA_043752905.1 Nannocystis sp.
CGCGCCCAGGACCGCGCTCAGGGGCTGTCCTGCGACCTCGCTCTCGTGCCCGACCAGCGTCGAGAACTCCCACGACTCGCCGACGGCCTGGCCGCGCAGCTCGGCGCCGCCACGCAGCGCGGCGAGCCGGGTGCCGCCCCAGCGGGTGATCTTGAGGGTGGTGGGCCCCGGCTCGGGGCGAAGCAGCTGCGCGGTGGACACGTGGCCGATGGTACCTCGCCGCGGCCTCGCGCCCAAGGCTGCCAGCGGGCCGGAGTTGTGGGTATCCTGCGGTCCCGAAATGGCTGCCCGGTCCGCCCGGGCTCGAGAACGGAGTTCGCATGCGACGCGACGACGACAAGGAGCTGCCGGGCCGCGGCAGCGCACATGAACCCGGGGACATGTCCCCTGAGACAGCCTCTCGCCGCGGGCTGCTCAAGCTCGGCGTCGGGGTGCTCGGCTGTGGGCTGGCCGCGATCCCTGCGGTGCCTGCGATCGGCTACATCGTGCACCCGCTCGGGCGTGAGCGAGTGGCCGGGGCCTTCTTGCCGGTCGGCGATCGCAAGCAGTTCGGCTCGACGCCGGTGCGCGTCAACCTGCATGCGGATCGCACCGACGCGTGGAGCCGCGAGCGCGACGTGAAGCTCGGATCGTGCTGGGTGGTCGAGCGTGAGGGCAAGCTCCAGGCCTTCTCGAGCGCGTGCCCGCACCTCGGCTGCGCCGTCGACTTCGATCCGGCGGAGACCAAGTTCAAGTGCCCGTGCCACCGCTCGGCGTTCGGGGTCACGGGTGATGTCGAGGCCGGGCCTTCGCCGCGGCCGCTCGACACGCTGGACCTCCAGGAAGAAGGCGGCCTGGTGGCGATCCGCTTCCAGCGCTTTCGCCAGGGCGTGCCTGGCAAGGAGCCGGTCTGATGGCGAACGACTTCAGGCCCGAAGGGCCGGGAAACAGGTTCGGGGACTGGATCGAGGCGCGCACCGGCCTCAAGACGGCGATCGGCCACGCGCTCGACGAGGACGTCGCCGGCGGCGCGCGCCTGCGCTACGTGTTCGGCTCGGTGCTGACGTTCCTGTTCATGCAGCAGGTCGTGCTCGGCATCTTGCTGGCGTTTTATTACAGCCCCTCGGCCGCGTCGGCGTGGGCGAGCACGGCGTACCTCAACGACCAGGTCACCGCGGGGTGGTTCCTGCGCGGGCTGCATCATCACGGATCTTCGGCGATGGTGGTGGTCGTGATCCTGCACCTGTTGCAGGTGGTGTGGGCCGGGGCCTATCGCGCGCCGCGGGAGGTCAACTGGTGGACCGGCCTGGCGATGGGCGGCCTGGTGCTGGCCTTCGCGTTGACCGGCTACCTGCTGCCGTGGGACCAAAAGGGTTACTGGGCCACGCAGGTGGCGACCGGCATCATGGGCTCGGTGCCCGGCGGCGAGCCGATGCAGCAGGTGCTGCAAGGCGGGCCGGAGTACGGCAACCTGACGATCACGCGGTTTTATGCGTTGCACGTGTTCGTGCTGCCGATCTCGCTGACGCTGCTGTTGGTCGGGCACCTGGCGCTGTTTCGCAAGCACGGCGTCACGCCGCCCGCGGCGATGAGCGAGGAGGAGCTGCGCCGCAAGACCCAGCCGTTTTGGCCCAACCAGCTGTTTTTGGACGTGCTGGCGATGTTCGTGTGCGCGGCGGCGCTGGTGTCGATGACGTACGCGTCGCACGGCGCCGAGCTGTTCGCGCCGGCGGATCCGGCGAGCAACTTCGTCGCCCGGCCGGAGTGGTACTTCCTGTTCCTGTACCAGCTGCTCAAGTACTTCGAGGGGCCGCTGCAGATCATCGCCACCGTGCTGCTGCCCGGCGCCGTGGCGATCATGCTGTTCGCGCTGCCGTGGATCGACCGCGCGAGGTCCCGGCGGCCGCGTGACCGCGCCGTCGCCCTCTCGCTGGTCGGCCTGATGATGGCCGGCGTCACCGCGCTCACGGTCCTGGCGATGGCCGAGGACGCCAGCAACGAGAGCTATCAGCACGGCCTCGAGGTCGCGGAGAAGGAGTCGCATCGCGCGCGCACGCTGGCGCTCGAGGGCGTGCCGGCGGCCGGTGGCGTCGCGGTGTTCGACAACGACCCGAAGGAGCGCACGCGCAAGCTGTTCAAGGAGCACTGCGCGACCTGCCATACGATCGAGGGCCACGGCGGCGCCGAGGCCCCGTCGTTCGACGACTACGGCGGCCGGGCCTGGCTCGCGGCGCTGATCCGCGACCCGCGTGACCCGCGGTTCTACGGCGGCACCAAGGGCCACAACACGATGGAGCCGCTGCCGGTCGAGACGGTTTCGGACGCGGAGCTGGCCGCGATCGTCGAGTACGTCCTGAGCCTCGGCGGGCCCGAGGTCGCGGGCATGCTCGACGCCGGGCTGGTCGCGCAGGGCAAGGCGCTGTGGGACGGCAAGCTCGAGTGCAGTGGCTGTCACGAGATCGAGGCCGGGAAATCCGGCACCGGTCCGACCCTCACCGGCCGCGGCAGCGCGGCGTGGATCGCCCGCATCATCCACGACTCGAGCCAGCCCGACCTCTACGGCGACACCGCGGAGATGCCGAAATTCGCGGGCAAACTGAGCCCGACCGAGATCGAGGCGCTGGCCCAGTTCATCGGCGCGCAGCGCCGGACGGAGGCGAAATGAGCAGCGAAGACACGACCAGCACATCGCGTAAAGACGGCATGCGCTGCATGCACTTGCACGCGGTCGAGGACAACACCGGGCGCACGGGGCCCTACGCGGCGATGATCGACCGGGCCCGGGCCGCCGGTCAGCCGTACTCGCAGATCTGGCACCTGTTCGCCTACAAGCCCGGGGCGACGCAGCACCTCGAGCGCTTCACCCAGGCGGTGATGCGCGGGCCCTCGCCGCTGTCCCCGGGCCTGCGTGAATTGATCGCCGCATACACCTCGAAGCGCAACGAGTGCGAGTTCTGACTGGGCTCGCACGCCGCGGTCGCGGCGGAGTTGCTCGGCGCCGAGGTGGTCCGCGGCGCGCTCGAGGATGTCGAGACCAGCGCGCTCGATGAGCAGCACCGGGCCCTGCTGCGATTCGTGGCCCAGCTCAACGACGCGCCCGCGAGCGTGCGCGCCGGGGACGTCGCGCAGCTGCACGCGGTCGGCTGGGACGACGAGGCGATCCACGACGCGGCCAGCGTGTGCGCGCTGTTCAATTTCTATAATCGCTGGGTCGACGCGGCCGGGATCCACGGCACGCCGCAGGCGGTATACGACGCGAGCGGCAAGCGCATGGCCGCGGGCGGATACTCGCGCGACGAGCCGTGAGGGCTTGCGCGCCGCGCCGCTGCGGACGATCCTGCGGTCGTGGCGATGCGCGGTAGATATGCGAGCGAGGTCGACCTCGACGCGCCCGGAGGCTGGCAGCTCGTCACCGAGGGCGGCCGCGTCGAGGTCGTGCACGTGGCGATCCAGGCCGGCTTCATGCCGGCGACGCCGGGCGATGTCTGGGACTACTGCACCACGCAGCCGGGCCAGCCGCCGTTGCACAGCCGCGATCGCGTGCTCGCGGCGAGGCAGCAGGGCGACCGGTGGATCGCGCGCATGTGCGGCGAGGTCCCCGAGTATCCCGCGGCGCTGTCCGAGCGTGACCTCGTCCTCACGGCGGCCGGGGTCTCCCCCGACATCGGCACGATGACGAGCGCCGCGGGCCCCGTGCATACGATCTCGACGCGCGGGCTGTACCTGCCGCGCGCGCTGCCGGTCGGGCTGCGCTGGGCGTGGTCGCAGCAGCTCGAGATGTCGCTGGCGACGATGGAGGTCACGGGCACCGGCGAGGTGGTGGCCATCGAGCAGGTCACGGTGCCCGCGGGCAGCTTCGAGGCGGTGCTCGTGTACGGTGAGATCTTGAGCCATGTGCTTCTGCGGTCGCCGGCCGGTTCGCCGCCGATCGAGTCCGTGCAACGTGACGTGAGCTACTGGGTGCGCGGCCTCGGGCTCGTTCGCAGCGTGAGCGTCGGACCGCCGGAGCAGCGCGAAAAGATGCTCGTCGGATACGACGTTCGCGGCGCATCACCGCCGCGGCCCGCCTGAGCCCGCGCGTGCGCGCAGGTCGACGAGGCGCGGGTGTGGGTCTTGCGGGCGCGGCGCCGACGGGGTCTGATCCGCCGCGATGACCAAGCCTCTCAACATTCTGATCACGGGCAGCAACAGCGGCTTTGGCCGCCTCACGACCGAGACCCTGGCGCGAAGGGGCCACCGCGTGTTCGCGTCGATGCGTGACCTCGAGACCCGCAACGCCGGCGCGGCCGCGAAGATGCGGGCGTTCAAGGTCGAGGGCGGCGGGTCGATCGTGCCGGTCGAGATCGACGTGACCTCCGACGCGTCGGTCGAGCACGGGGTGAACTCGGTGCTCGAGCAGGCCGACGGCCGCATCGACGTCGCGGTCAACAACGCCGGCGTGGCGACGCTGGGCCTCGAGGAGGGCTTCACGTCGGCGCAGATCGAGTCGCTGTTCAACCTCAACGTGTTCGGCCAGCACCGGGTCAACCGCGCCGTGCTGCCAGGCATGCGCGCGCGCGGCGAGGGGGTCATCGTGCACATCACCAGCTGCATCGGTCGCATGGTGGTCCCGGCGATGGGCCTGTACTGCGCCAGCAAGTACGCGCTCGAGGCGCTGGCGGAGGCGTATCACTACGAGCTGGCGCCGCTGGGCATCGACGTCGTCATCGTCCAGCCGGGGGCCTTCCCGACATCCTTTGCCAACAAGTCGATGCTGCCCGGCGACCGCTCGCGCGCGCCCGGCTACGGCCCGCTCGCGGGCTTCGAGCAGCAGATCGCCGCCAGCATGGAGGGCATGCTCGCCGCCCCCGACGCGGGTGACCCACAGCAGGTCGCCGACGCGGTGCTGCGGCTGATCGAGACGCCGACCGGGCAGCGCCCGCTGCGGACGATCGTCGACGCCCACCCGCAGGCCGTCGAGGCGATCAACCATGCGAGCGAGCAGGCCCAGGCCGGGCTGCTCGGCGCGATGCAACTGGGCTTTATGATCCAGACCTCGGCGCGCGGGCAAGCCTCGTGACCGCCGCGGCGAGGTCTGCTAGGTTGGCGCGATGAAGCTCGACGCCGAGAAGTTCCTCGCCATGACCGTCCTCCTGGCCGCCACCGCCAGCGCGCCCGGCTGCGGGAAGACCGACGCCAAGAAGGACACCAAGGTCGAGTCCAAGACCGCCGCGCCGACGCCCGCCACCGCGCCGGCGCTCGGCCCGGGCCCGGCTGCCCAGCCCCCGGCGACGCCCCCGGCTCCGGCCGTGGCGCCCGTCGATCCGGCTGCGCCGGGCAACAAGGCTGGCCAGGGCCCGAGCGGGCCGGCCAAGCCGGATCCGGGGCCGGAAGAAGAGAAGCCCTCGTGGTGAGCAGCGCCTGGCGATCGCCGCGAGCGTCGGTCTCGAACAGGCGCTGGAGCTCCTCGGCGGACTTCTTGGCGTGGGCGACCATCACCGGGTCATGCCATGACCGGGTCATGCCATGACCGGGTCATGCCATGACCGGGTGATGCCATCACCGGGTCATGCCATCACCGGGTGATGCCATGACCGGGTGATGCCATCACCGGGTGATGCCATCACCGGGTCATGCCATCACCGGTAGGTGACGAACCGTCGTGGCGCGGGGCATCGCCCGGCCGGCGAGCTCGGGGCGCGGGGCGCCGCACACGGTGCCCTCGAGGCCGAGCTGCGCGAGCATGTCGAGGTCGTCCTGGACGGAGCGATTGGCGGTGGTGAGAAAGTCGCCGATCATCATGCCGGAGGCGCCGGCGGTGAAGATCATCGGCTGGAGCTGACCGAGGTGCTGGCGGCCGGCGGCGATGAAGATGTTCTGGCGCGGAAGGGCCAGGCGAAAGCACGCGATGATGCGCAGCATCTCCAGCGGCGGCATCGGCTCGACCTTTTGCAGGCGCGTGCCGTCGACGCTGACGAGGAAGTTGATCGGGACCTCGTCGACGTCGAGCGCGCGTAGGTCCATCGCCAGCTCGGCGCGGTGCTCGGGCCGCTCGCCCATGCCGAAGATCCCGCCGACGCAGGTGCGCAGGCCGAGCTCCTTGGCGTGACGAATGGTGGCGATGCGGTCGTCGTAGGTGTGGCTCGTGACGATCTCGCCGAAGTAGCCGCGGCCGGTCTCGAGGTTGTGGTTGAACTCGGTCATGCCGGCGTCCTTGAGCCGCCGCAGGCCGTCCTTGCTGACGAAGCCCATCGACGCGTGCGCCTCCGTGAAGCCGGCCTCACGCACGGCGCGGATGCCCTCGACCATGTGGTCGAGCGCGCGCGAGCCGTCCTCGTAGCCGCGGGTCGCGGTGACGAGGCCGAGCGCGGTCGCCCCCTGGGCCAGCGCGATGCGGCTGGCGGTGACCATCTGCTCGTGGCCGAGGAACTTCTCGGGGGTGACGCCGGTGTCGAAGTGCTTGGACTGCGAACAAAAGCCGCAGTCCTCCGGGCAGCCGCCCTGCTTGGCGTTGACGATCGAGCACAGGTGGACGTGACGACCGAAGCGACCGCGACGCACGCGGTCGGCGGCGCCGATCAAGTCCCAGGCATCGACCTCGCCGGCGAGCCAGCGGGTGAGGGTGGGGGCGTCGAGGGCGTCGAGTTCACCCGCGAGGATCCGGTCGGCGATCGCCTGGGGCGCCGGCATATCCGATGCGGTCGAACGATCGTGGGCACGCACTTCATGCTGCATGGCGCGAGGTATACCGCAGCCCGCCGGGGCCTGGCGTAATCCAATGGGGCGGTCCAGGGGGCGTGAACCAGCGTTCGCGGCGCTTTCCTCGGCCACCTGCGCGGCTATCGAAACGCGGCACCTGTGGTACCCTCCCGGCCCTGCCAGGGGAGATCCCGATGACCGCGCGCGCTCCGAACGACAGCCCTGCCGAGAACTCACCCAAAGCCAAGCCGGCGAGTACACCGGCGAGTACACCGGCGAGCACACCGGCGAGTACACCGGCGAGTACACCGGCGAGTACACCGGCGAGCGAGCCCGCGGCCGAGACGACGGCCGAGACGACGGCCGAGCCGGCGACCCGGTCCGCGGCCACGGTCGCCGTCGAGATCGCCGCCCAGTTCAAGGGCCAGAGCAAGGACGAGGTCCTGCGCGACTACCTTGGG
>JAYUXQ010001149.1:0-2872 GCA_043752905.1 Nannocystis sp.
CTCCACCGCCTCCAGATCCGCACGCTCGACAGCTTCTTCGGCACGATCGTCCGCTGCTTCGCGCTCGAGCTCGGGCTCCCGGCCGACGCCCGCATCATCGACGAGGACGAGGCGTTTCGCCTGCGCCGCGCCGCGATCCAGCGCATGCTCGAGGAGGGCGACGAGGCCGCGATCATCGAGCTGCTCGCCTCGCTCACCGAGGGCTCCTCCGAGCGCGCCGTCACCGACACGATCGACAACACCGTCAGCTCTCTCTACGACCTCTACCGCGAGGCCCGCTACACCGACGCCTGGCGGGCGATCGCCCCCGGCGAGACGCTGACGGAGGTCGCCCTCGACGCCGCGATCGCCGACCTGCGCGCCTGCGTCCCGTCGGGCCCCAAGCGCACGATGGACGCCCACGCCAGGGACTGCGAGCGCGCCGAGCAGTGCAAGACCGGCAGCTCCGACGACTGGATGGAGTTCTTTGGTCAAGGCCTCGCGGCCAAGATCTCGGACGGCAGCTGTGTCTACTACGCCAAGCCGATCGACGGCCGCACCGTCGCCGCCTACGAGCGCTTATTGAAGCATGCGAAGGGCGTGTATCGGCGGCGCGTCATCGACCAGACCCGCGCGACCCACGAGCTGCTCGTGCGCTTCGACGACTGCTACCAGCGCGTCAAGCATCAACACAAGGCGCTGACCTTCGCCGACCTGACCGTCGCGCTCGCGCAGGCCGACCTCAGCGGCAAGCTCGACGACATCTGTTATCGCATCGACGCCCGCCTGCGCCACGTCTTGCTCGATGAGATGCAGGACACCAGCATCCAGCAATGGAACGCGATGCGCCCGATCGTCGACGAGACCGTCAGCTACACCCCGGAGGAGCGCAGCTTCTTCTGCGTCGGTGACGTCAAGCAGTCGATCTACGGCTGGCGCAACGCCTGCCCGGAGATCCTCAGCCGCATCGATCAGCTGCTGGGCGCCGGCGCAGGCATCGTCAAGCAGAACCTCGCTACCAGCTATCGCAGCGCTCCGGCCATCATCGACGTCGTCAACAAGATCTTCACCGCGCTCGGCAACAACCCCAGCCTGATGCGCTACCCCGACGCCGCGCAGCGCTGGGACGAGGAGTTCCAGACCCACACCACCCAGCGCAAGGAGCTCGCCGGCTACGTCCGCCTGCGCACCGTCGCTCGCTGCGAGGACCAGGCCAAGCGCCAGAACTTGCGCCTACAAGAAGCCGCGCACCTCGTCCACGAGCTGTATCATCGCCACCCTGGCAAGACGATCGGTGTATTGCTGCGCACCAACGGCGCGGTCGGTCGCGTGCTCTACGAGCTCGGCCCGACCCGCCTCAAGGTCCCGGCGACCGGCCGCGGCGGCGGCCCGTTGACGGACGCGCCGGCCGTCAACGCGATCCTCGACCTGCTGCGCCTCGCCGATCACCCCGACCACAGCGTCGCCGCCTTCAACGTGCTCAGCTCGCCGCTCGGCCCGGTCGTCGGCCTCACCGAGGACGGCCCGGGCCCGCGCCACCGCGCCGCCGCCCGCGTGCGTCGCATGGTCGCCAGCGACGGCCTCGCGCGCACGCTCCAGCCGTGGGTCAAGGCGATCGCCGGCCAGGTCGACGAGCGCCAGTATCGTCGCTGCATGCAGCTCATCCAGCTCGCGCAGGCCTGGGACCAGCGCGCCAGCCTGCGCTGCGACGACTTCGTCGCCATGGTCGAGACCCGCGCCGTCGCCGACCCCTCCGCCTCCGCCGTCCAGATCATGACGATCCACCAGGCCAAGGGCCTCGAGTTCGACATCGTCATCCTCCCCGAGCTCGAGGCCGAGCTCGCCTCGACCCGCACCCTCAAGGTCGTCTACGAGCGCAACGGCGATGCCGGCCCGATCTCAAAGATCGCACGACATGTCTCGAAGGACATGTGGTCGATGTTCGACGACCTGCGACCCATGTTCGAGCAGCACATCGGACGCCTCGCCCACGAGAGCCTGTGCCTGCTCTACGTCGCCGTCACCCGCGCCCGCGAGGGCCTGTTCATGCTCATCGACCCGCCCGGCGAGAGCAGCCGCACCGCACCCGCGCGCATATCCTCGCTCGTGCTGCATGCGCTGCACGACGGACCCGCCGACCCCGACTCCGTCGTGTTCGAGTGGGGCGACCCGCAGTGGCTCGCACCGCACGCCCCCGTCACCGCCGCGCCCGTCGACCCGTCCGCGCCGCACCTCGAGACCCCACAGGCCCCCCTGACCTTCGCCCCGACCCAGGGCCCGCTGCTGCGCAGCACCGGCGCCATGGCGAGCGACCTCGCCGGGCGCACGGTGGGCCAGGTCCTCGTCCTCAACGACGGCCCGACCTCCGCCTGGGGCGGGGCCGTGCGCGCCCTGTTCGCCGAGGTCACCTGGCTCGAGGACTTCAGCGAGGACAAACGTGCCCTGCTCGCCGCGGTCCAGAAGGCCGCCCCGAACCGCGACGAGGAGTACGCCCAGACCGTCGTGCTCGAGTTCCTGCGCATGCTCGCGGCTCCGACCGTGCGACGCGCGCTGAGCCGCGGCAGCGCCCCGGCGAGCGCGTTGCAGGTCGAGCGCCAGGTCCCCTTCGCCCGCCTCGAGGGCGGCGCCCTTCAGACCGGTGAGGTCCCCCGTGTCGTGCTCGAGCTGGACCCCGACCTGTCCGAAGGGACAGAGGGCCACGTCCGCCGCGCCACCGTGCTCGGCTTCTGCCTCGACAACGTCGACACCCAGGAGCTTGCGGCCGAGCGCGCCCTCTCCTATCGCGAGCCGATGTCCGCCTGGCGGGCCGCGACCGCCGAGCAGTGGGGCCTCGAACGCGATCAGGTCGCCGGCGTGCTGCTGTTCGTCGTCGCCGGCCTGGCGATCCCGATGA
>JAYUXQ010001150.1:0-2872 GCA_043752905.1 Nannocystis sp.
AGCACCACCGCCCGCAGCTTCCTCGAGCGCGACCTCGCCACCGCCGCCGACGACCTGCGCCGCCGCACCGCCGCCCTCGGCCTCGCCGCCGACCTCGACCCGGAGACCGCCGTCGAGCGCCTCGAGGCCCTCGCCGACCTCTCCGAACGTCTCACCAGCAACGACCTCCGGCGCGCCGCCTGCGAGCAGGCCCTCGCCGCGCTCACCTCGTTCGACGCCGAGGTCACCGCCCTGCACGCCCGCCTCGCCCGCGCCCCCGACCCGGGCGACCCGCCCGAACAGCAGGTCGAACGCCTGAGCCGCGCCCTCGCCGACGCCCGCTCCGCGGCCACCACCCACGCGCTCGCCCGCGACGAGGCAGCGGACAAGCGCACCGAACAACAGCGCCTCGCCGCCGCCCTCGCCGACGCCCGCGGCGAGTACGAGGCCCTCCGCGCCCGCGCCGGCGTCCAGGACGAAGCTGCCCTCTCGGCCATGTCCGAACGGACACTGCTCCGCGACCAGCTCACCCGTGCGTGCGCCGACCTCGACCTCCGCCTCGCCCGCGCGCTGGGCGAGGGCGACGCACGCGAGGCCTACGAGGCCGAGCTGCGCGCCAGCCGACGCGAGGCCCTCGTCAGCGAGCAACAGACATTGACCCGCGAGATCTCGGAGCTCGACCAGCGCCGGATCTCCGCGGCTCTCGCCAAGGGCCGCCACGAGCACGAGGAGCAGCAGCTCGGCGGCGATCGTGCTGCGCGCGTCGGCGCCGAGATCGAGGTTATCCGGAGCGAGCTTGAGGAGCAGATCGACCGCTACCTGCTCGTGCACCTCGCCGAGCGCGTGCTCGACCGCGTCACCGACCGCTACGCCCGCGAGAACCAGCCCGCGATCCTGCAATACACGTCGGATCTGCTCGCCCGCATCACCGAGGGCCGACATCTGCGCGTCGTCGTCCAGCCCGAGACCCGCTCGCTCGCCACCGTCGACCGCCAGGGCCAGCTGCGCCAGCCGGCCGACCTGTCCTCGGGGACACGTGAACAATTGTTCCTCGCCCTGCGCCTCGCCTACATCCTCGATCATTGCGACCGCAGCGAGCCGCTGCCGGTCATCATGGACGACGTGCTCGTCAACTTCGACGACGCCCGCGCGGCCGCCAGCCTCGCCACCCTGCGGGACGCCGCCCGCGCCACCCAGGTCATCCTCCTGACCTGCCACCGCCGCTGGCTGGAGATCGCACGCACGGTCGCCCCCGACGCCCGCATCCTCGAGCTGCCCGCCGAGTCCCCGCCGACCGGTGTACTGCGGACCGCGGAGGCCTGAGCCGCCCGGCATCGACCTTGCAAACCCCCCACCTCCCTCCGCCACGAACGCCCCAGGCTTGACACGCGCGCTCGCTGGCGCCTTACTCTGGATACGGGAGGCCCCGCGATGGCCAACGAAGCAGCGCACGCCAGGCAAACCGACACCCAGACCCGGACCGACCTCGGCTCGGTGGCCCTGCTCCCCGAGCCCTTCAAGGTCAACGCCGAGGCCGTCGACCTCGCCGCCGCCGCCGCCCGGGCCGCCCTGCGTCGCACCTCCGCCGCGATCGGCCGCCACCACGCCCGCCCCGTCCTGCCCACGCAGCCGAGTCCGCAGCAGGACCCCTTCCTCGCCGCCGTCGAGCCCGCCAAGCTCCCCTGATCCCCGGCGCCGCGCCCCCCTGATCCCCGGCGCCGAGCCCCCGAGAGGCTCCGGGCGCCCCCTCCAGTCTCCGCGCAGATCCGCTAAGCTCCGCCGCGGGCCCTTCGCCCCGCGGATCCAGTGCGCATCCTTCATCTCTCCGACCTCCACCGCGCCGGCTCGGCCGAGACCCTCAAGGCGATCTGGAACGGCCCGCAAGGCGCCCTGCGCAAGCTGCCGGAGGCCGAACAGCGCTTCGACCTCGTCGTCGTCAGTGGTGACCTCGCCGGCTCTGCCACACCGGCCGAGTACGCCGAGCTGCACGAGTTCGCCGTCACCAGCCTGTGCCCGCTGCTGCGCGAGCCCGACGCCCGCGCCCGCGTCGTCTTCGTCCCCGGCAACCACGACGTCGACTGGGGCGCCGAGCTCGGCCAACCACTGCGAATTTCCGACATGCTCCAAAAGCCAGGTGGCTCCGAGCAGCTCGCGCGCCTGTTAAAACGCTACCGCGACGACCCGGCCCGCTCCGGCGTGCGCCAGGTGATCTCGAAGTACGGCCACATCGAATGGATCTCGCTCGATGAGTCGCGCCAGTCGGCGCGCTTCGCCAACCTGCAACGGTTCCTCGGCGACTTCTACGGCGACGGCCTGCGCGAGCCCGGCCGCTGCTTCGACCTGTCCGCCGCCCAGGAGGGCCTCGACTGGTCGGCCCACATGTTTCCCGAGGACCGCGTCGCCGTCTACGGCTTCAACTCCTGCTTCCTCAACGACCGCCACTGGACCGGCGCGGCCATCTCGCGCGAGTCGATCGCCAACGCGGCCGTGCATGCATCCGAGTTCGCCGAGGGTTTTTTGAGGATCGCCGTGTGGCACCACGGCATCCACACCGACAGTTACCGCCCCGACTATCTCAACCAGGCCGACCTCGGCGCATTGATCGTCGCCGGGTTTCAGGTCGGCTTTCACGGCCACCTGCACAAGGCTGGCGCGCAGCAGCTCGGCTGGCTCACCGACCGCTTCGTGCTCGTCGGCACCGGCTCGCTCGGCGCCAACCAGAACCACAGGCCCGATGCCGTCGGCAAACAATTCTCCGTGGTCCAGATCCACCCGCATCAGGTCCACGTGCAGGTCTTCGAGCGCACCGGCGACATGGCCGTGTACACGCGCAAGCCCGCACGCACGCTCCCGCTCGGCAGCAGTACGGAGCGCGAGCAGCACGAGATCTCCG
>JAYUXQ010001151.1:0-2868 GCA_043752905.1 Nannocystis sp.
CGAGCGCGAGGTCTTCGAGCAGGTCCTGCGTGTCCTCGCGAGTGCGTGGGCCCTGGTCCTGTGCACGCCCGTCAGGGTACGCGCGGACGCACGCGTCAACACCACCACCGCCCGCGGCCCGCGTCGCTGGCCGCCTGTTACGATGGTCCGCAACATGTCCGTGCTCCGCGTCCTCCCTGCCCTGCTGGTGTCCCTCATCTCCTGTGGTGACAATGGAGGCGACAGCGCCACGTCGACAGGCATCACCTCCGGCACGCCCTCCCCCTGCGTCGCCGACGGCTGCCTCGATCCCGGCACGACCGACACCACGGGCACCACGGGTACGACGGGTACGACCAGCGACCCGACCACAGGCATGACGACCGGCACCCCCTCGCCCTGCGTCGCCGACGGATGCTTCGAGACCTCCGGGCGACCGACCACCGACGCCTCGACGACCCGCACCGATACTGCGACGGGCGACACCACCGACAACACCACCGGCAACACCACCGGTAACACCACCGGTAACAATGGCTGCTTCCAGTGCGCCCCGGACCTGCACGGCGTGCAGACCTGCGACGGCACCCCCGTCGAGACCTGCGAGGGCGTGCTCGGCTGTGACATCGCCAGCGTCACCTGCATCAACGCCTGCGAGGCGGCCGAAAACAGCAAGCAGTCGGTCGGTTGTCTGTACTACGCGACCTTCATGCAGCACCACGACGGTCCGCAGAGCCGCTGCTTCGCCGCCTTCGTCGCCAACACATGGAACACGCCGGCCAAGCTCGCGGTCACGCGCAAGGGCCAGCCGCTCGACATCGCCAAGTTCACGCGGCGCCCCAAGGGCATGGGCCCCGCGGTCACCTACGACCCCTACGACGCCGCCGTCGGCCTCGCCCCCGGCGAGGTGGCGATCCTCTTTCTCGCCGGCCCGACCGGCATGCCGGGCCCCGGCATGGCGCCCTGCCCGGTCGACAGCGCCGTCCCCTCGGGCGCCGATGTCGTCGCCACCGGCATCGGCGACTCGTTTCGCATCACCGCCGATGTGCCCGTCGTCGCCTACCAGATCAACCCCTACGGGGGCGGCAGCGCGGCGGTCACCGGCGCCTCCCTGCTGCTGCCGACCAGCGCGTGGGACACCAACTATGTGCTGATCAATTCCCTGCCCGCGTCGGTCGGCAAGCCCTCGGCCAACATCGTCGCCCACGAGGACGGCACCGAGATCACGATCGATCCGGTCGTCGCGCTCGCTGGCGGCGGCGGCATCCCGGCCTCCCCCGCCGGCATGCCCGCCAAGTTCACGCTCGCCGCCGGCCAGCACGCGCAGCTGACCCAGGACCTGGAGCTGACCGGGAGTGTGCTCCAGTCGAACAAGCCGATCGGCCTCATGGGCGGCCACACCGGCATGCAGGCGCCCGTCGGCACCGCCTACTCCGATCACGCCGAGCAGATGATCCCACCGATCCGCGCGCTCGGCAGCGAGTACGTCGGCGTCATGCATCGCCCGCGCGTCGACGAGCCCGGCATCTGGCGCGTCGTCGGGGCCGTCGACGGCACCGAGCTGACCTGGAGCGCCGACGTCGGCGGCCCGACCACCCTCAAGCGCGGCGACAAGGTCGAGTTCGTCACCGCCGCACCCTTCGTCGTCAACAGCCAGGACGCCGACCACCCGTTCTTCCTGTTCAACTATATGAGCGGCTCGACCTGGAAGCCGAACCTCTCGGATTACGGCGACTCGGACCATGTCATCAGCATCCCGACCGACCAGTACATGCCGCGCTACGTGTTCTTCGCCGACCCGACCTACCCGGAGACCAACCTCGTGCTCGTGCGCAAGAAGACCGAGGCCGAGGTGTTCGAGGACGTCACGCTCGACTGCGCCGGCGTCGTCACCGGCTGGCAAGGCGTCGGCGACTATGAGTGGACCCGCGTCGACCTCTCGACCGGCGACTTCCAGCCCGTCGGCGCCTGCTCGACCGGCCGCCACGAGATCACCAGCGCCGGCCGCTTCGGCATGTGGGTGTGGGGCTGGGGCACGCCCGAGACCAGCGTCTTCACCAGCAATGTCTCGTATGGCTACCCCGCCGGCATGAACGTGCAGCTGATCAACGACGTCGTGATCATCCCGGGCTGACAGCCACTGGCTTCACTGGCGTCACTGGCTTCACTGGCTTCACTGGCGTCATCATCGCATACCCGTGGGCCCGCACATGGTTGATGTGCAGGCCGCGGCAGGCCGTGTCGTACATACACGTCTTGCAGCGTAGCGACTTCGTATAAAAACGGTCGAGCACGTAGCGCCGCGCGTAGCGGAAGATCTCGATGCGGCCCTCGCCCGTCAACATCGCCCCGTCGAGGATCGTCGGCCGGGCACGGGGCAGGTGACCGAGGATGCACGCCGGCACGTCCTCGACCGGCACCGACAAGCGAAACGCGGCGAAGAACGCCGGCAGATCGACGTCCTCCGCCGCCGACCCCGAGAGCCGCTCGTGCGTCGGCTGGCGCAGCCGCAAGCGCGGTGGCGCGACCGTCAGCGCGAGTAACCACGAGGAGGTCGCGCGCGACAGCGGCAGCACCACCTCGAAGTCCCCCGCCCCGGCCAGCAGCCCCTCCGCCTCATCGACATCCCGCACGAGCACGCGGGTCAGCCGCTTGCCGTCGATCATCACCTGTCCTTCGGGACCTGTCGCAACAGCCATCAGCCCGCCAATGTCGTCCAGCTCGAGCTCGAGCGCCGGCACGTCGAACTCCGCGGCACAGACCCGCGCGCTCGCCAGGTCGGGCGCGACCACCCACAGCGCCCGCGCGCCCGCCTCGCTCGCCAGCCCCGGCAATGGCCGCACTTTCGGCGGACGAAACTCGGGCACCCCGCCCCCAGGCAGCGGCGAG
>JAYUXQ010001152.1:0-2867 GCA_043752905.1 Nannocystis sp.
GCGCACCGCGTAGGTTCGATATATCTCCTCCTCACGATCGAAGCACCCACGATGGACCCCCGCAGCACATTCGCGCTCCCCCTCAAGTCTCCCGCGCTCGTCGGCGCCAAGGACCGGCATGGCTGGGTCGGCCTGTTCCACGCGGACGGCTTCGTCGAGGATCCGGTCGAGGCCGGCACCTATCGTGGCACTTCCAACATCGAGACCTTCTGGGACGTGTTCATCGGCCCCCAGCCGAGCGTCGCCTTCGTGGTCGAGCGCGACTTCTTCGGCCTGCGCACGCTGATCCGCCGGGCCACCGTCGTCAGCGTCACCGAGGCCGATCCGGTCGCGACCCTGCCCGTGCCAGCCCTGATCCGCTACACCCTGCGCGACGGGCTCGTCGGCTCGCTGCAGGCCGTGTGGGAGCCGATCCTGGTGATCCAGTGGTTCCTGCGCCGCCGCTTCGCCGGCCTGCGCGCGCTGACCCGCCACGGCACGCGCATGGTCGCCCGCGCCGGCCTGCGCAATGGCCTCCGCTTCGGCGGCACGCTCGTCGGCGGGCTCGGCCGCGTGCGCGCCCGCAACATGATCGAGATGCTCCTGCGCGGCGAGGCCCAGGAGTGGGCCACGCGCCTGCGGTCGGCCACGTCGACGATCGCCGGTCCCGACGCGGAGGATGACTTCACGACCGCCGCCGCCGCGCTCGGGCGCCTGAAGACGATCACCGCGGGCACGCTCGCCAACTTGCAGATCGATCAGCTGGTCGCCTGCGGGCGCACCGTCGGCGCCTTCCTGTCCGACCCGAACAGCGAGGGCGCGCTCGCCATCATGCTCCGCGCCGACCCCCGCGGTGACATCGAGTCGCTGACGGCGGTGTGGTCCCCGACGCCCGTGGTCCTCGCGCCACGAGGCGCGTGATCGATCGACGCGCACGGGCGGTCACGCGCTCGCTGTGGCGACGATCAACGCCAGGCCACGCCGTGATACCGTCCGACGATGCGTATCTCCGATGATGGTCCATCCGTGGCGCCGCGCGCCCGACCCCGGGCCCGCGCCGCTGCGAATGGCGTCGCCGCGGTCGCCACGAATGGCGTCGCCGCGGTCGCTGCGATCGCTGCAATGGTGTTCGTCGGCGGCGCCGCGCTGCTCGGCATGCAAAGCTGCGCCCAAACCCCCGACGCGCAGGCCCCCGCGAGCACGTTCGGCCAGCAGCCGCTGCAGCAGGCCGACCCGCAGCCGCAGCCGGTCGTGCAGCCAGGGCCCGTCCGCCCACCGCAGCCGGTCCCGCAACCGCAACCACAACCGCAACCGCAACCGCAACCGTTCCCGCAGCCCGAGCCGCAGCCCGACCCGCAGCCGTTCCCCGACTCGCCGCCGGACCCCGAGCCCCAGCCCGCGCCCAAACCCAGGCCCAAGCCCAGGCCGCCGGTCTACCCGCCCCCGCCGACCTGACCACATGCCCGCTCCGTCCGCCCCGCAGGCCCGCGGCGCCGACCGGCCCGCGAGCGACTGGCTGCGCGGCCCCGCGTTCGACCTGGGCTTGATCGGGGGGGTCCTCGTGCTCGCGCTGGCGCTCGGCAGCCTCGCCGCGCTGACCCCGGGCCTGTTCGGCGCGGTGCTGGTGGTCGACCTGTGGCTGCTCGCGTACCCGCACGTCGCCTCGACCTTCACGCGCGTCGCCTTCGATCGCGCGAGCGCGCGACGCCACTGGTTCCTGCTGCTCGGCCTGCCCCCGATCGTGCTGCTCGCGACCGCGGGTGTCCATGGGATCGGCGGGCTCGTCGCGCTCAGCTCACTATATTACTACTGGCAATCCTGGCACTACACGCGCCAGAGCCACGGCATCGCCCGCGCCTATCAGCGGGCCGCCCGCTCGCGCGCCCCCGACCGCCTCGACGACGCGGTCGTCTTCGCGTTCCCGCTGTGGGGCGTGCTGCACCGCATATATCAGCAGCCCGGTGAGTTTTATGAGATCCCGCTGTGGACCCCGGCGGTCCCCGGCGCGCTGGTCATCCTCGCGGGATCGGCCGCGCTGGGCCTGCTGCTGGCGTGGAGCCTGCGATTCATCCGCGACGCCGCTTCACCCACCCCGCGCAGCACCGGCCACGCGCTGTTCATCCTCTCGCACATCACCATCACGGTGATCAGCTATCTGGTGATCGCCGACGTCACCCGCGGCTGGCTGTTTATCAACATCTGGCACAACGCCCAGTATCTCCTGTTCGTGTGGGCGATGAACGCGAACCGGTTCCACGGCGGCGTCGACCCCCGGCGTCCATTCCTGTCGCAGATCAGCCAGCCCTCGCGCGGCGTTCACTATGCGCTGACTTGCCTGGCGCTATCGACGGGGTTCTACCTGGCGCTCGGCCAGACCCCGGAGGCGCTGGCATCGTTGCCCCTCCTGCCGCTGATGCTCGTGTGCCACATGGCGGTGAACTTCCATCACTACCTGGTCGACGCGGTCATCTGGCGGGCGCCCACGCGCGCCCGGCCTTGACGCGTGCGGCGCACTCTCGCATCCTCGCGCGACATGCAGCGCACTCGCCTCGCGACCCTCGCCCTCGTCGCCACCGTCGCCCTCGTCGCCACCGTCGGCACCATCGCCTGCGACTCGAAGCCCGAGCCCGCGAAGACCGAGCCCGCGAAGACCGAGCCCGAGCCCGCGAAGCCCGAGACCGCGAAGCCCGAGCCCACCGCGCCCAAATTCACACCCGCGGTCGCCAATACCCCCGGGCCGGCCTTCTTCACGGTCGACAAGGTGGGCGTCGTAAAGCTCGACGAGGCCGGCTTCGCGATCGTCGAGGGCTCGCCCAGCACGCTGCAAAAGGACCTGCAGGTCGGCCCCGACGGCGCGCTCTACATGCTCGGCCACGAGGACATCTACC
>JAYUXQ010001153.1:0-2866 GCA_043752905.1 Nannocystis sp.
ACCCGCTCACGTTCGCCGCCATGAATCGTACGCTGCGCTACACCTAGGGGGCCATCGAGCTCGGCGAAGAGGTCACTGTACTGGGCGTCGCGGCTGCCGGCGACGCCCACCACCGCCTCGTCGTCGCTGCGCCAACGGACGGCGAGGTGCTGCTCACGGATGAACCGACGACCGTCCACACCGGGCCGCGTTGAGACCGCGCAGCCATGTCGCCTGTCGACCCCGCTGCTGACAAGCCGTCGGCGACGGCGACGCGGGGCCTGCCCATGTGCCGCGACGCGGCTCTGAGGCCTTCGTTGCGCCGCCCTCGTGCGACACCGGCCTCCCGCGCGCCCCTGCCGCGGGGACACGGCGTTCGACCTGCTCGTGCGCCTGCGGTGTGCTCGGCCGTCATGTGGGCCTATCTGACGTTCACGGCGATCGCGTTCGTGCTGATGGCGCTCGTCCAGCTCGCACGCACGCCAAAGCTACTGAGCGACGTCGCGGATGACCCCGTTGTCGCCGTCCTCGGCGGCATTGCGCTCGTGCTCGTCGCCGCCGCGCTGACGCTCCTGGCCTTGCGGCTACATCGCGGGCCGTCGCCGAAGTGACCATCACTCCCATGCTCTTATCCTGCGGGCCTGGGCTGATCAGCGTAGGCGGACGAACACTGGCTTGATGCCGTCGAGCGCGTGGAGCAGGACCGGGTCGCCGTGGCCGACGCGGTGGAGAGGTTCTTTGGGGGCGAGGTAGAAGCGGGCGGACTCGCCGGGGGCGAGGATGAGGTGTTCGGGGTCGCGGTGCTTGCCGGGTAGGGGCTCGACGCCGACGGACCAGGCGTCGCCGCGGCGGCCGTCGTCCCAGGCGAGCTCGAAGCTCCAGAGCGCGCCGAGGGAGCCGGTGCGCGGGCTCGGCGTGAGCGGATGGGGAGCGCGGGCGCTGACCTCGACGATAGTGACGCAGCCGTCGCTGGGGACCTTGTCGCGGGCCCACAGGATGCGCTTGCGGTCGATGGTGTCGCCGCAGGCGCTACCGATGACGCGCAGGTCGCCCTTCTCGAACGAGAGCAGGGTGCCGGGCGCGGGCAACTGCTCGCGCTTGCGGGCGATCAGGCGGCCGAGGTGGCGGATGAAGACGTCGTGGTAGTGAGTGAGGGCGGGGAGCAGGGCGACGATGCGGGGGTCGGACCAGCCGACCAGGCCGGCGATCGCCTCGACACGGCGCTGCAGGCCGGTCATGCCCCAGCTGCCGATGCCCCAGTCGACGCTGCTCTCTGAGATCGGGTCGACGCCGAGGTCGAAGCTGGCGAGCTGCCCGGCGAGCGCGGAGATCCGCACCTCGACCTGGCGCTCGAGGGCCTCGCGGGTGAGGGCGACGCATGCGACGTCGAGGTCGCGGGCGGCGCGGGCGAGCGGGAGGGTGCCGGCGTAGGGGAGCGAGATGCGGCCGAGCTCGACATCCTGCACGCCCCAGAACCAGGAGCTGGTGCGCGACCAGACCTTGAAGGAGATGGCCTCGCCGGGATCGAGCTGGACGAGCGGGACGACGACGCGGGCGCGGTCGGCGTGGCGGTGGACGTCGGGGCGGTGGGGTGGGGTGGCGCCGACCCGCAGCTCGGCGACCAGCGCGTCGGGATCCGGACCGCCGCGGGCAATGAAGTCGCAGACGAGGAGGTTGCCACGCAGCGGGCCGCCGGGGACGAGCTCGGCGGGGGTGAAGCCGTCGAGGGTCGTGGCAGGGGCGTAGTTGCGGTCGCGGGTCCACGCGGGGCGGGCGGCGAGGCTCTCGGCGGGGCTGGCCAGCTGCGCGGGCGCTGCGATCGCGGGGGGTTGTGGTGCGGTGCGGTCGGTGCGGGCGGTGGTCGGCGGCGCGGCGCAGACGCGCTCGTCGAGGCGGCACAGGGCGGGGTCTCGCGGGCGCGTGAAGGCGGGTTCGACGTGGATAGGATCGAGCGGCTGGGGGACGCCGTGGAAGCGGTCGCGCAGCCGGGCGGCGAGCGGCTTGCCGGCGGGGAGCGAGGCGCTCCAGGTGACGCGCACGCCCGCCGTGTCGCTCAGCTCGAGTTCAAGGTCGATACGTAGCGGCAGCTCGTCGCGTGGGCGCGGGATCACGTAATAACGATCGCAGGGCGAGCGGCCGGAGCAGCCGTGCGGCGGGGTGATGCGGACGGCGAGCTGCTGGGCCCACGGTGTGGCCCGGATCTGGTCCTCCTCGTCGGGTGCGATCTCCTGGCCGGAGAGCTCGAGGGTGACGATCTCGAAGATGCCGACGGTGGGGAGGTTGAACCACCACGGCAGGCCGGCGGACTTGAGGCTGTAACGGGTGTGCGAGCTGGCGGGGCGCTCGCGGGTGAAGGCGACGAAGAGGTCGCGGGTTGGGGCATACATCGGCAGGACGCCGATGTCCTGGCGGTTCTCGGCGACGAGGGCGAGCGCGGGGCTGAGGCTGAGGGTGGGGTCGCCCTGCTCGACGACGACCCGGAGGATGTCGAAGTCGTCGAGCCCGATCGGTAGCAGGCGGTCGAGCTCGGCCTCGAAGGTGGCGGGCGGGATGACCTCGACGAGCAGGCGCGGGTGCGCCTGGGCGACGTGGGCGGCGAGCTCACGGTCGCGACGCTCGAGCGGCAGGTCGAGCAGGCGGTGGAGGGCGCCCTGCTCGGGCTGGGGTTCCAGGCGGCGCGCGCAGGTGGCGAGGGCGAGGACGGCGGCGAGGCGCCAGGGCGAGGGCATGCGCGCGGGACTTTATCACGGCAGTTTGGCGGGGGGTGTGCCGGGTCGAACTGAGCGCGTAGCTTGACTTCGTGATGGGTCAGCCTCGGACCGGGGAGTGGGGCTTGGAGATCACGGGCCGAGCGCGGCACGAGTACCCGCCCGACGACGACCTCGAC
>JAYUXQ010001154.1:0-2862 GCA_043752905.1 Nannocystis sp.
CACACCGCGACCCTCCTCCTCCGCCTCGAGGCGGCCAAGCCCATCGTCATGCCACCGCCCAGACCCCGCTCGGATCGCGACCCAAGATCACGTGGATAAGGTGACCCGGCACGACCCCCATCGTGACCGACAATCCCTCCGGCTATATTAATCCGGTGCTCGTACCCTGACCCATGAGACCGATCATCGCGCCAGCCGCGCGATCTCGATCGTCCTATACTCCGCCGATGCGCGCAGGGAGCCCCCTCTCCTGGATCACCCTCCTCTCCCTCACGGTCGCGTGCGCCGATGATGCGCCGGCCAACGCCACGGACATCGTCACCGGCCTCACAACGACCACCGCCGGGACACCCACCAGCGGCAGCGTCGAGACGGCCACCGGGGCCAGTGGCGCCAGTGGCGACGGCGAGACCACCTCCGTCACCAGCACCGAGTTCACCGGTACCTCCGTCACCGGTACTTCGGCCACCGGCACCACTGCCACCAGCAGCACTGCCACCAGCAGCACCGGCGGTGACGAGTCCAGCACCGGCGAGCCGCAGCTCCCGGGCTGCGGTGATACCCCGCCGGAGGACTTTCACGCCGAGCCGAGCGCCCCTGCCGATGACGCCACCGTGCCCGCGCCGAGCGCCACTCTCGAGGTCACGATCGGCGGCACGATCCTCGCCGACGCGACCGCCGACTTTCATCTGCGCCAGGTCCACACGCTCAGCGACGCCGACGACTTCACGATCGTGATCCTGCCCGACACCCAGAACTACACGCAGTTTCCGGGCAACTTCCCCCAGTTCCCGGCCCAGACCAAGTGGGTATGGGACCACCGCAACACCGACCGGATCGTCGCTGTGCTCCACAACGGCGACGTCGTCCAGCACGGCAACATGATCGAGGTCGAGTGGGAGCGCGCCGACACGGCGATGACCACCCTGGAGACCAGCACGGACAATTTCCCGGGCGGGATCCCCTACGGCATCGCGGTCGGCAACCACGACAACGGCGCCCACGCGCACGACGACAAGCCGTTTAGCACCACCTTCTTCAACAAGTACTTCGGGATCGCGCGGTTCAAGGATCGGGCGTACTACGGCGGCCATCACGGCGACAAGAACGACAATAGCTGGATCCTGGTCCGCGCCGGCAACCTCGATGTCCTGATGGTCAGCCTCGAGTACCGCGGCGCGCTCGGCCAGGACCCGACGGTCCTCGCGTGGGCCCGGCAGGTCTTCGAGGACCACCCCCACGCCCTCGGCGTCGTCAACTCCCACCATATCGTCAAGGCCAACGGCGACTTCTCCGGCGAGGGCAAGCAGATCTACGAGGCGATGAAGGCCGTCGACAATGTGCAGCTGATGACGAGCGGGCACATCAAGGAGATCCGCGCCCGGCGCACCGACGACCACAAGGGCCACAAGATCCACTCGATGCTCGCCGATTATCAGGACCTCATCGTCCCCGAAGACAATTGCGCCGGCGGCTGCGGCTATATGCGCATCTGGCGGTTCTCTCCGAAGAAGAACCAGCTCAAGGTCGAGACCTACTCGCCGTCGCTCGCCAAGTCCATGGCCGGCCCCCAGGAGCAGTTCACCCTGACCGTCGACCTCTCGGCCGCCACTGGCGTCTTCGCGCTGCTCGGCCAGACCAGCGGCCCCGGAGAGGCGCTCGCGTACACCGTCGACAGCCTGGGGCCCGGCGTTACCTACGAGTGGTACGCCGTCGTCAAGCAGTGCGGCGCCAAGGTCACCACGCCGAAGCGAAAGTTCACGGTCCAGTGAGCCAGGGCGCTGGCGGGCAGCGCTGCTTTGCGAGATAGTGCCGGACATGCGCCCTCACTGGTTCCCGCTGTGTTGCTCGTTGTTGGTCTCCGGCGGCGTCGCTCTGACCTTGCTCAGCCCGGGCCCTGCGGCGGCTTGCGGCGGCTTCTTCTGTGACAACGTCGGCGGGGTGCCGCAGCCGGTCGACCAGACCGGGGAGAATATCCTGTTCGTGATCGACGACGTGGCCGGCACGGTCGAGGCGCACATTCAGATCCAGTACATGGGCGACCCGGCGAAGTTCGCGTGGGTCATCCCGGCCAGGAGCTCTACGACTGGCTCGACAGCAACGGCTACGCGCAAGACCCGGACGCGCCGCCGATCCTCGCGCAGTACCTGGACGAGGGCTTCTACTTCGCGGCCGCCCGCCTGGTCCACGGGGCAGGCGTCGACGAGCTTCAGCCGCTGGTCATATTACGGCGTGCTCGCCAGCCACCACCGCCTGCGCGAGCACGTCATCCCCAAGCCCGCCGCACCGCCGTCGCCGCCACAGCTCCCGCTGGACTTCGCCCTCCCCAGCGACCCGGCCGAATCCTCGCCCACGTCCTCGCCCAGACCCCGCCGCATCGCCTGGGCAAAGCTCCTCGCCCGCGTCTTCGCGCAGGGTGTCACCCGCTGCCGAAAATGTGGCGGCCGCATGCGTGTCCTCGAGGTCGTCTCCGATGCCGACGCCATCGCCCGAATCCTCCACGGCGCCCGCGCTCCCCCTGCGCCTCCTCCTCTTGGACAGGTCCTGTTGTTCCCCTGACCGCGCGCCCCTTTGGCGACGTGTTCACCCTCCCGCGCCCCGCGGCCGTCCTCGCTGCGTGTTCGCCAGCCACCACCGCCTGCGCGAGCGCGTCATCCCCAAGCCCACCGCACCGCCGCCGTCGCCACAGCTCGCGCTGGACTTCGCCCTTCGCAGATCGCCTCGCCACTGCGGGCAAGCCGCACAAGGTCATCATGGTCGCCTGCATGCGCAAGCTCCTCGTCATCCTCAACGCCATGGTCCTCGCTGGCACGTCGTGGTCGCTCTCCGCTTGACGGGAGACACAACTGCTCCGTACTCACC
>JAYUXQ010001155.1:0-2857 GCA_043752905.1 Nannocystis sp.
ACGAGGTCGCCCGATCGATGACGATGGCGCTGGAATCTCTCGAGGTCACCGAGAGTGATGACGAGGATAGCGGTCAGGTGCGATACGCAGGGCGCCAGCGCTACGCAATGACGCTCGAACGCCATGGTGCCGGAAAGGGTGGAGAACGCGTTGCATTGATGAAGAATGGCGAGGTCATCCGGAGATCAAATGATCGGTGGCTCGCGATTCATCCGGAATGGCAAAACCTCACGGAATGGCAGGAAGACAGCCTTCCTCAGGAGTTCAGCTATGGTCCGACGCTCAACATGATCCAACTACAGGCCTCGCGTCTGCGCGAAGCCAGTGAGCGGATTGATGATGGGAAGTTGGCCGGAGATGCGAGCAATCTACCGAGCGTGCTGGCGTCTTTGTCTGACATCACCCTCGGTGAGATCCGTGCAGAATTTGTTGGGCTCATCCCCGGACTCGCCGACTTCTCCATTGTCGAGCACGATGAGACTTATCAGCTCGAGTTTCTCACAGGAGACGGCGACACGGTACCGGCGCGTCTCGCCTCGGATGGCACGCTGCGCATGTTGGCGCTACTCACCGCCGTTCTGGGAGAGCAGGCCTTGGACGCCGTTATTTGCATCGAGGAGCCCGAGAACGGCATCTATCCCGGCCGATTACGGCGATTGATCGATCTGCTGCGTGAAGCCACGTCGGCGACGGCGTGGCTAGCTGGCACGAACGATCCCCTCCCACCGCAGGTCATCGTCACGACGCACTCGCCGGTGTTCCTGACGGCGCTCAAGGACCATCCGCAGTCGATCCGCTACATCGATGGGATCCGCAAGGACCGTTATCGTGTGACCCGGGCGCGCCCGCTCGCTACCGGCCCCGGTGCCGATCCCGCGAAGCAAGTGTCGCTGAGAGAGATCGATGCGGTGCTCGGCGGCGTGTGGTCGCGCGAGGGAGATCGATGATCTACTTGCAGGTCGGGCTCTACGCGGAAGGGAAGAACGACTACGATTTCCTCCTTCCGCTGCTCGAGCGTCTTCTCGACGATCTTCTGGCCCAGTATTATCCCGGGCAATCGACCGCGTTGCCGTCTCCGCTTCCGCTCGGCTCCGATGAAGAGCCAGGTACGCGGCGTGAAGCTCGGATCGCCGAGGTCATCCAGCGGTCGCACGAAACCTGCCAACTCTTCGTGATCCACGCCGATGCCGACGGTGACGCGATCCGTGCTCGCAACGAACGCGTCGAACCGGGCGTTCGCAGGGGGCTGGCGGGACTGGCGAACGTGGCTGCCGCGGCCTGCATCCCGATCCATATGATCGAGGCATGGATGTTGGTCGATGATGCGGTCCTGCGTCGACTCGGCGGTGACGCTCCCGAGCTTCCCCTGGATCCCGAGCGTGTGCGCGATCCCAAGCAGGTCCTGGATCGGATATTGGATGCGAGACGGCGCCGGAGGCCGGACGTCTATCAGTTCGTCGGTGCGAACGTTCGCTTGTCGGCGCTGCGCAGGCTCCCGGGTTTCCGGGTCTTCGAGGACGAGCTCGTCGTCGCGCTGCAAGCGATCGTTCGGCCCGGCTCTCCCGGGATGTGAGTCAGGGCGCGTCCGGCGGGTTACGATCTCGAGGGCTTGCTCGCAAGGGGACAGGCATGAACCGACCCTCACTGCTCGCTGCTTCGCCCGTCGACGGGCTCGCCCGCCACCGCGACTACCTGCGCGCCCGCCTGCGCGGGCTGGGTGTGTCCGAGGCCAACCTCGACGACGCGGTGCAGGACGTGTTCGAGGTGCTGGTCAGGCGGATCGGGGACTACGACAGCCGCTTCTCGCTGCGGCAGTGGATGGCAGGTGTCGCCCGCAAGGTCGCCAGCCGGCACCGCGAGCAGGATCGCCGCGCGCCCGCGACGGTGGATGAGAGCAGGATCGCCGCGCGGGTCCCCGACCCCGAGCACGCGACCGCGCGACAGGAGGGGCTCGCGGTGCTGCAGCGCTTCCTCGCCGGCCTCGACCGCGAGCGCTGGGCGGTGTTCGTGCTGTCCGAGATCGAGGGCCTGCGTGGCACCGAGATCGCGGCCGAGCTCGACGTCAACCTCAGCACAGTGTACGCCCGGCTGCGGACCGCTCGCCAGGCCTTCGAGGCGGCCGCGGCGGCGCAGCGAGGCCCCGGGCGCTCGTGGCTGGGCGGACTGTTCGCCGCGCCGTCGGCCCTGTTTCGCCGCACCGGCGAGGCGGCCTTCACGACGCCGCTCGTGCTCATCGCGCTCGGGACGCTGGGCCTCGGTGTGGCGCTCGGGACCCGCGGCTGCATCGAGGGCCCGGATGGTTCGCAGGAGGTCGCCGCTCCTGTGGAACGTTCGCCGGCACAGCCTCGCGTGACGCCGCGGCCGGCCGGCATCGCGGCTCGCCCGGTCGACCCGGCGCGGGTCGTCGATGCATGGGCCGCACCCGCAGGCCCGCCGCTCCCCGGCGCCAGCGGCTGGTTCGACGGCGGCTCGGGGATGACCGACGGCGACGCGGCGTGGAGTCAAAAGATTACCTACCGGCTCGAGGGCTCCGACCTCGTCGTTCGGATCGCATACAGCAGTGACGGAGATCTGCCGACGCAGCAGTACGGCTGGCTCGACCTCGACGGCTTCGAGCTCGCCGAGGGGGCGCTGGAGTGGCCGATCGACCTCGCGGTCGGCGAGGACCGTGTGCTGGTGTGGCGTCTCCATGCGAACCGCGAAGGCGTCGTGCAGGCGCCATTTTCCGACGGCCTGACCAGGGGCATCGGCAACGGCAGCCGCCAGTTTCGCTTCGTCCACGAGCAGGGCGCGCTGCGTCACTGCCAGGGCATCGAGTGCGCGCGGCAGGTCGCCTCGATCCAGCCGTATCTCTCGG
>JAYUXQ010001156.1:0-2856 GCA_043752905.1 Nannocystis sp.
GCCGTTGGAGCGCGCGTAGGAGTCGAGGTTGTCGATCTCGATCGCCTGATAGCCCGCCGCGCCGCAGCCGGCGATCCATCCGCCGACGATCTCGGCGAGGGCGGCCCGCGACTCCGGCGTGCGCGTGTCGAGCAGCATCTCGCCCCAGTCCACGTCGATCACCGGCGCGTCGTTGGCGTCGCGCAGCACCAGGTCCGGGTGCTGGTCGAGCCAGAAGGCCTCCTCGTCGGGCTGGGTCTGGAAGCCGTTGATGTAGCAGATATTATAAACAGCGCCGTCCGCGGGCGCGGCGTTGCGGTCGCGCGAGACGACACCGACACCCGCGGGCAGCGGATAGGCGCCGCCGAGCTGATAGTCGAGGCCTGCGTCGGCCGGCGGCAGCGTGACCGCCGGCGGCTCGCCGGTGGTGTCGCCCGTCGGGTTCGTGGTGCCCGGGTCATCACCCGTGGTCGGGTCGGTCGTGCCATGCGTCGCGGTCGCGGTGGTCGCGGTGGTCGCTGTGGTCGCGGTGGTCGCGGTGGTCGCGGTGGTCGCGGTGGTCGCGGTGGCGTTGCTGGTATCGCTGGTGTCGGGCTCGTCGGTGCTGGCGGTGGTCGGGTTCGTGGTGAGCCCGGCGCCGGTCGTGTCGTCGGTGGCGTCACCGGGGGAGGCCGTACAGCCGAGGCAAACCGTCAACAACCAGGGTGGGCGCCAGCGATGCTGCATCATGATGCGGCGAGGGTCGCACGGGCCGCCCGGGGTGTCCAACGGGGCCTGCGTGGGATAAAGTCGCGCGATGAAGGACAGGGTCATCGTCATCACGGGGGGCAGCGCGGGGATCGGGGCCGCGCTCGCGGAGGAGGTCGCGCGTCGCGGGGCGCGGCCGGTGATCGCGGCGCGAAGGGCCGAGGCGCTCGCGGAGGTCGCCGCGCGCATCGAGGGTGCGATCCCGATCGTCACCGATGTCACGCGCCGCGACGAGGTCGACCGCCTGATGGCGGAGGCGATCGGCCGGGCCGGACGCGTCGATGTGTGGGTCAACAACGCGGGTCGCGGGATCTCACGGGTCGTCTCGGAGCTGACGGACGAGGACCTCGACGAGATGTTCCTCGTCAACGTGAAGTCGGCGGTTTATGGCATGCAGGCTGCGCTGCCGCACTTCAAGGCGCGCGGGACGGGGCATATCCTCAATGTCAGCTCGATGCTGGGACGCGTGCCCTTCGCGGTGGTTCGCTCGGCGTACAGCGCCGCCAAGCACGCGCTCAATTCACTGACGGCCAACCTGCGGATGGAGCTGCGCGCCACGCATCCCGGCATTCACGTGACGACGGTCCTGCCGGGGGTGGTCGCCACGGACTTCGGGTCGCACGCGCGTCACGGAGGGATGGACTCGCGCAGCTTGCCGGGCGCGCAGGACGTTCACGAGGTCGCGCGGGTGATCGCCGATGCGATCGCGTCGCCGCGGGCCGAGGTATATACGCGGCCCGAGTATCACAAGATGTCGGCCGCCTACTATTCGGCCGAGGACATCGGGGTCATCGAGAGCCAGCCGCCGTTCGTGTCGCCACAGCGCTCGTGATCGGTGCGCTCATGCCACAGATGACGGGTCGGGCGAGGCTGGCGATCAGATGGCACAGGTGGCTGTCCATCGTCCACATGCCGGTCACGTCGATGATGAGCCTGGCGGCGGAGGTGTCGCGGATCGTGCGGGACCTCAGTAAGCGATCTCGACCTTGACGTGGGTCCCGGCGGAGCTCGACTGGATGGAGAATGCATCGGCGAGGCGCCGGGTCCCGAGGATGCCGAGCCCGAGGCCGCTGCGGCTCTTGTAGCGACCTGCGAGGATCTCCTCGAGGTTGGGGATGCCGGGGCCCTGGTCTTTGGCCTCGATGTGCACGCGACGGGTGGTGGGGTTGGGGCAGAGGATCAGCCGACCGCCGCCCGCGTAGATGACGCTGTTGCGGGCCAGCTCGCTGACGATGGTGACCAGCTTCTGGAGCAGCAGGGGGGACGCGCCCAGGGCCTCGCAGATCGTGCGGGCGGCCGAGCGGGCGCGGGCGATGTCGGATTCGACGCGGAGGTCGAGCTCGACGGGCTCGGCCTTCTTGCCGCTGGTGTGGCGCTGAAGCTCGGCGATGGCGGCGCGGGTGTCGGCCTCGCCGAGGAAGATGCGCAGGCCCTCGGCGATGCGCAGCAGCAGGCCGGCGGCGTCGGCTCCGCTGCGGCCGGCGGCGGTGACCGGCTCCCGGCGCGCCCGTGTGACGATGCTCTGCGCGCGCGCAGGGCCGACATACTTGCCGAGTACGGCAAGGGTCGTCCGCTCATCGAGCTGTGCGCGTTCGGTCAATGGGGTGGTTCGGCTCAGGCCGGGCGGCTGCGATTGCGGCGGGCTTGCGCTTCGAGGCAGGCCTGCAGGGCGCCCTGCATGTTGCGGTAGGTGACGAAGCGCGTGGTGTCGACCCCGAGGTCGGTCAGGGTCTGTGCGATCGCGGGATTGAGGCCGCTGAGGACGGCGCGGGCGCCGAGCAGGGTGACCGCGCCAATGATGCGATAGAGCTGTTCGGCCGTGGTGGTATCGACGGTCTCGATGCCGGTGAGGTCGAGGATCGCGTGGCGGGCGCGCAGGCGGGTGACCTCGGAGAGCAGGCGCTCCATGATCTCGGTCGCGCGGTCGGTGTCGAAGGTGCCGATCAATGGCAGGGTGAGGATGCCGTCCCAGACCTGAATGATCGGTGTCGACATCGAGCGGATCGCGGATTGCTGGTGGGTGATGACGCCGAGCTGCTCGCGCAGGGTCTCCTCGGCGTGCTTCATGCTGGTGATGTCGCGGGCAATGCCGATCGCACGGATCCGGCCGGGGATGGCGTCGGGCATGGT